>NZ_JBHWBW010000072.1:16813-23523 GCF_042735675.1 Kitasatospora sp. NPDC059571 | reverse complement strand
GCCCGGCCGTCGGCCCCGCGCTCCGGACGGCCGGCCACACCGTGGTCGCCGCGTCCGGGGTCTCGGCCGCCTCGCGGCGCCGCGCCGAGGCGCTGCTGCCCGGCGTGCGGCTGGTCTCGCCGCCGCAGGTGCTGGCCGCCGCCGACCTGGTGCTGCTGACCGTCCCCGACGACGCGCTCGCCGACCTGGTCGGCGGGCTGGCCGCGACCGGTGCCGTCCGGCCCGGCCAGATCGTGGTGCACACCTCGGGGGCGCACGGCGTCGCGGTACTGGAGCCGGCCGCCCGGGCCGGCGCGCTGCCGCTGGCCCTGCACCCGGCGATGACGTTCACCGGCACCGCGGTCGACCTGGCCCGGCTGGCCGGCTGCCCGTTCGGGGTGACCGCGCCGCCGGAGCTGCGGCCGGTCGCGGAGGCGCTGGTGGTCGAGATGGGCGGCGAGCCCGAGTGGGTGCCGGAGGACGTCCGCGCGCTCTACCACACGGCCCTGGCGCACGGTTCGAACCACCTGGTCACCCTGGTCGCGCAGGCGATGGAGCTGCTGCGCTCGGCGGGCGTGGCCGAGCCGGGGCAGCTGCTCGGCCCGCTGCTGGGCGCGGCCCTCGACAACGCGCTGCGCTCGGGCGACGCGGCACTCACCGGGCCGGTCGCCCGCGGCGACGCGGGCACCCTCCGCCGCCACCTGGACCAGCTGGCCGGGGCCTCCCCGGACATCGGCCCGGCGTACCGGGCGATGGCCCGGGCCACCGCGCAGCGGGCGGTCCGCGGCGGGGCGTTGAAGGAAGAGGCGGCGGCGGCGCTGCTGGACGTACTGAACGAGGAGAAGCACTGATGGCACGCGGCAAGCAGCCGGCGCGGGCGAAGGCCCAGCGCACCACCGTCCTCACCCACTCCGTCGCCGACTTCGAGGCGGCCTTCTGGCCGGACGAGCAGCCGGTGGACAACGCCGTGGTGATGACGATGGGCGCCCTGCACGAGGGGCACGCCGCGCTGATCCGCGCCGCCCGCAAGCAGGTCGGCCGGGACGGCCGGGTGGCGGTGACGGTCTTCGTGAACCCGCTGCAGTTCGGCGCCGGCGAGGACCTGGACCGCTACCCGCGTACGCTCGACGCCGATGTGAAGCTGGCCGGGGAGATGGGCGCCGACGTGGTGTTCGCCCCGTCCGCGGAAGAGGTCTACCCGAACGGGGAGCCGCTGGTGCGGCTGTCCGCGGGCCCGATGGGCGCCGTCTTCGAGGGCGCCAGCCGCCCCGGGCACTTCGACGGCGTGCTGACCGTGGTCGCCAAGCTGCTGCACATCACCGACCCGGACTTCGCCTTCTTCGGCGAGAAGGACGCCCAGCAGCTGGCGATCGTCCGCCGGATGGCCGCCGACCTGGACTTCGACGTGGAGATCGTCGGCGTCCCGACCGTGCGCGAGGAGGACGGCCTGGCACTGTCCTCGCGCAACCGCTTCCTCTCCGACGCCGAGCGCGGGCAGGCCCTCGCCCTGTCCCGGGCGCTGTTCGCCGGCCGGGACGCCGGTGCGCAGGGTGCGAAGGCCGTCCGCGCGGCCGCCGCCGACGCCCTGGACGGCGCCCCCGGCGTCACCCTCGACTACCTCGCCCTGATCGACCCGGACTCCTTCACCGAGGCGCCGGACGACTTCCGGGGCGAGGCGGTGCTGGCCGTCGCCGCGACGGTGGGCTCCACCCGCCTGATCGACAACGTCCACGTCATCTGCCGCTAGGCGGACGACACCCCTGCACCAACCGTCCGGTAACGAGTCCCCCTAGGCATGCACTCACAGGAGGCGTGACCACCTTGCTCCGCACCATGCTCAAGTCCAAGATCCACCGGGCCACCGTGACCCAGGCCGACCTGCACTACGTCGGCTCGGTCACGGTGGACGAGGACCTGCTCGACGCCGCCGACCTGCTCCCCGGGGAGCTGGTCCACATCGTCGACATCAACAACGGCGCCCGCCTGGAGACCTACACGATCGCCGGCCCGCGCGGCTCCGGCGTGATCGGCATCAACGGCGCGGCAGCGCGCCTCGTCCACCCCGGCGACCTGGTGATCCTGATCGCCTACGGGCAGATGGACACCGCGGAGGCCTCGGCGACGCGCCCACGGGCGCTCTCGTGCGCCGGGCGGCGCCGGGACCCGCCCGTCGGGGGCGACGCCGCCGAGGCGCCCGAGGGCAGCGGGCTGGTCCGCGGCGACCTGGTGGCCCCTGTGCCGCGGTCGGCGGGAGCGTACGGTGAGGCGAACGGCGCGGCCACGGCCGCCGCGCACTGAAGGAGCCAGTGAAGTCATGTCGTACCGCCTGACCGCCCCCGCCCCCGGCTGGACCGCGACCACCGACGTCGTCGTGGTCGGCTCCGGCGTGGCCGGCCTCACCGTCGCGCTCAACGTCCGCAAGGCCGGCCTGCGGGCCATGGTGGTCACCAAGGCGATGCTCGACGACGGCTCCACCCGCTGGGCCCAGGGCGGCATCGCCGCCGCCCTGGGCGAGGGGGACACCCCCGAGCAGCACCTGGACGACACCCTGGTGGCCGGTGCCGGCCTCTGCGACGAGGACGCGGTGCGCACCCTCGTCACCGAGGGCCCGGGCGCCGTCCGCCGCCTGATCGCCGTCGGCGCCGCCTTCGATCAGGACGAGGACGGCGAGATCCTGCTCACCCGCGAGGGCGGCCACCACCGCCGGCGGATCGCGCACGCCGGCGGCGACGCCACCGGCGCCGAGATATCGCGCGCCCTGGTCGCGGCCGTCCGCAGCGACCCCGGCATCGAGCTGATCGAGCACGCCCTGGTGCTCGACCTGCTCACCGACGCCGACGGCCACGCGGCCGGCCTCACCCTGCACGTGATGGGCGAGGGCCAGCGGGACGGCGTCGGCGCGGTGCGGGCCCGGGCCGTGGTGCTCGCCACCGGCGGCATGGGCCAGGTGTTCTCCGCCACCACCAACCCGGCCGTCTCGACCGGCGACGGCGTCGCGCTGGCGCTGCGGGCCGGCGCCGAGGTCACCGACCTGGAGTTCGTGCAGTTCCACCCGACCGTGCTCTGGCTCGGCCCGGAGGCCGAGGGCCAGCAGCCGCTGGTCTCGGAGGCCGTCCGCGGCGAGGGCGCGCACCTGGTGGACGCCGCCGGCACCCGCTTCATGGTCGGGCAGCACGAGCTCGCCGAACTCGCCCCGCGCGACATCGTCGCCAAGGCGATCACCCGGCAGATGCAGGCCCAGGGCGCCGAGCACATGTACCTGGACGGGCGGCACTTCGGCGCCGAGATGTGGGAGCAGCGCTTCCCGACCATCCTCGCCTCCTGCCGCGCGCACGGCATCGACCCGGTCACCGGCCTGATCCCGGTCGCGCCCGCGGCGCACTACGCCTCCGGCGGCATCCGCACCGACCTGGCCGGCCGCACCACCGTGCCCGGCCTGTACGCCTGCGGCGAGGTCGCCTGCACCGGTGTGCACGGCGCCAACCGGCTGGCCTCCAACTCGCTGCTGGAGGGGCTGGTCTTCGCCGAGCGGATCGCCGCCGACCTGACCGCCCGGAACGCCGCCGGCGACCTGCCGGAGCGTTCGGTGGACGTGGCCGCGGCCCGGAGCGCCGAGCCGGCCCCGCTGCTCGCCCCGGAGGCCCGGGCCGAGATCCAGCGGCTGATGTCGCGCGGCGCGGGCGTGCTGCGCTCGGCGGCCTCGATGGCGGCCACCGCGGAGGGCCTGGCCGCGCTCGGCCGGGACGCCGCCGCCTACCTCGACGACGGCAAGCCGGCGGACCCCCGGGTGGAGACCTGGGAGGCGGCCAACCTGCACCTGGTGGCCACCGCGCTGGTCGCCGCGGCCGCCCGCCGCGAGGAGACCCGCGGCTGCCACTGGCGCGAGGACTTCCCCGAGCGCGACGACGCCCACTGGCGCCGCCACCTGGTCACCACCCTGTCCGCGGACGGCACCCCGGAACCCCGGTGAGCCCCCGCCCCGCGGCCCGGCCGGGCCGCCCCGTCAATGCTAGGAGTCCCCGATGACCCACGACGAACTTCCCCTCGCCTCCGGCGGCTGCGGGGACGGCTGCGCCTGCGGCGACGGCGAGGCGTACGAGACCGGGCTGGACCCGGCGCTCGCCGCGCTCCTGGAGGAGGCCGGCCTGGACCCGGTCGAGGTCGAGGACATCGCCACCCTCGCGCTGGCCGAGGACCTGGCCGGCGGCGAGGACGTCACCTCGGTCGCCACCGTCCCCGCGGACGCCGTCGCGACCGCCGACTTCACCGCCCGGCAGGCCGGCGTGGTGGCCGGCCTGCGGGTCGCCGAGGCCGTCGTCTCGCTGGTCTGCGAGGAGGAGTTCGAGGTCGAGCGGCACGTCGAGGACGGCGCCCGGGTCGAGGCCGGCCAGGTGCTGCTCTCGGTGCGCAGCCGTACCCGGGACCTGCTGACCGCCGAGCGCAGCGCGCTGAACCTGCTCTGCCACCTGTCCGGCATCGCCACCGCGACCCGGGCCTGGGCGGACGCCCTGGAGGGCACCGGCGCCACCGTCCGGGACACCCGGAAGACCACCCCGGGCCTGCGTGCCCTGGAGAAGTTCGCGGTCCGCTGCGGCGGCGGCGCGAACCACCGGATGGCGCTGTCGGACGCGGCGCTGGTGAAGGACAACCACGTGGTGGCGGCCGGCGGCGTCGCGGAGGCGTTCCGCGCCGTCCGCGCGGCCTACCCGGAGCTGTCGGTGGAGGTCGAGGTCGACACCCTGGAGCAGATCCCGCCGGTGCTGGAGGCCGGTGCGGACCTCGTGCTGCTGGACAACTTCACCGTCGCCGAGCTGAAGGAGGCGGTCGCCCTGGTGGCCGGCCGGGCACGGCTGGAGGCCTCCGGCGGTCTGACCCTGGCCACCGCGCGCGAGGTCGCCGAGACCGGTGTCGACTTCCTGGCGGTCGGCGCACTGACGCACTCCTCGCCGATCCTCGACATCGGCCTGGACCTCCGGTCCTGATCCCCTCTCAGCAGAAAGCCATCCCGTGCTCCTCACCATCGACGTCGGCAACACCCAGACCACGCTCGGCCTGTTCGACGGCGAGGAGATCGTCGAACACTGGCGGATCTCCACCGACGCCCGGCGGACGGCGGACGAGCTGGCCGTCCTGATGCAGGGCCTGATGGGCGCCCACCCGCTCGCGTCCGGCGCGCGGGCGGGCGGCCCGGCCGGCGACGACCGGGTGGCCGGGCTGGCGATCTGTTCGTCGGTGCCGGCCGTGCTCCACGAACTGCGCGAGGTGACCCGCCGCTACTACGGCGACGTGCCCGCGGTGATCGTGGAGCCGGGGGTGAAGACCGGGGTGCACGTCCTGATGGACAACCCCAAGGAGGTCGGCGCCGACCGGATCGTGAACGCGCTCGCCGCGAACCACCTGTACGGCGGCCCGTGCATCGTGGTCGACTTCGGCACCGCGACCACCTTCGACGCGGTGAACGCGCGCGGGGACTACGTGGGCGGCGCGATCTCGCCCGGCATCGAGATCTCGGTGGAGGCGCTCGGCGTCCGGGGCGCCCAGCTGCGCAAGATCGAGTTGGCCCGCCCCCGCAACGTCATCGGCAAGAACACCGTTGAAGGGATGCAGTCCGGCATTCTGTACGGCTTCGCCGGCCAGGTCGACGGCCTGGTCAACCGGATGGCGCGGGAGCTCGCCAAGGACCCGGACGACGTCCAGGTGATCGCCACCGGCGGCCTGGCGCCGCTGGTGCTGGGCGAGGCCGAGACGATCGACGTGCACGAGCCCTGGCTCACGCTGATCGGCCTGCGGCTGGTCTTCGAGCGCAACAAGCCGTGACCGGCGGCGCCGGGCAGAACGGCTGATACCGGGTCAGATCAGCGGCAGATACGCCAATCGGGACAACTGCGGCGCCAATCGTCAGAAATCGGACGTACGCCACGTAGTGTCAACGCATGCCTACGCCACACGGATCGCGCGGCGGCATGGCCTTCAGCGCCGACGAAGTCCGCGTGCTGCGCCGCGCCCTCGCCCAAGCCCTCCACCCGGACCTCCCGGACCGGCTGCCATCGCCCGTGAGCGCCGCCGCCCCGCTGTGGGCGGAGGACGTCCACGAGGCGCTGCGGCTGACCGAGTCCATCGACGAGGCCGCCCGGGAGGGCGGCCGGCTGCGCAGCTTCCTGCTGGCCGATCTGGCCCGCTACCGGGCGGCCCTGCCCGGCGGCGTCCGCGGGTACCTGGACCGGCTGGAGGAGGCGGTGGCCGACGGGTACCTGCCGACCCCCGACGACCTGTCGGCGCTGCGCTCGCTCTCCCGCCAGCCCTGCGGCTCGGCGGAGCGCTCGCGGCGGTCGCGGCTCGCCGGGCGCTGCCACGCGCTGGCCGAGGCGGAGGTCCGCGAGCGGCTCTCCCTCACCTCCGGGCAGCGCCACCTGGCGGCCGTCCCGAGCCCGGCGGCCGAACCCCTGCCCGCGACCCCTCTTGGAGGACGGATCCCGATGAGCACCCCGAAGCCCCCGGCCCCCGCCGAGCGCCAGCAGCCCCGTCGGATGCCCACCCCCGCGGAACTCTTCGGCCGCCGCCCCAAGACCCGGCCGCAGCAGCCCGAGCCCGAGCCCGCCGACGGGGACGAGGAGGCCGAGCTGGCCACCGGCACCGGCTGACGCCCGCCGACCCGGCCCCCCGCCCCCCCGGCCGCGGGCCGGGGCGCGGGCGGTGTGCCCCGGCGGCCCCCCCCCGGGGGGGGGCGGCCC
>NZ_JBHWBW010000072.1:0-16803 GCF_042735675.1 Kitasatospora sp. NPDC059571 | reverse complement strand
CCCGCGCCCGCGCCGGGGCACGAGGCGGCGGTGCTGGCCACCGGCCCGGGGGCACCCCCCCCGACCCGGCCCCCGCAGGCCGGTCGGGGGTCCGGGGGCCCTTGCGTTATCCCGTGGCGGCCCACCGCGTGAGGCTGGCTACCCTTGTGGGGTGAGCGATCAGAGCACCGTCCCCGCGACCGACGACCTCCCCGAGCAGATGCGCGTCCGGCGCGAGAAGCTGGACCGCCTGCGGGCGGCCGGCATCGACCCGTACCCGGTCGGCTTCCCCCGCACCTCGACCATCGCCGACCTGCGGGCCAAGCACCCCGACCTGGCACCGGACACCGCGACGGGCGAGCGCGCCGGCATCACCGGCCGGGTGATCCTGGCCCGCACCGGCGGCAAGCTCTGCTTCGCGACCCTGCGCGACGGCTCCGGCGACCTCCAGGTGATGCTCTCCCTGGACAAGCTCGGCGAGGAGCGGCTGGCCGCCTGGAAGGCCGACATCGACCTCGGCGACCAGGTCGGCGTGGAGGGCGAGGTCATCACCTCCCGCCGCGGCGAGCTGAGCGTGATGGTCGACCGCTGGGAGCTCACCGCCAAGTGCCTGCGCCCGCTGCCGGACAAGCACAAGGGCCTCACCGACCCGGAGGCCCGGGTCCGCCAGCGGTACGTGGACCTGATCGTGAACCCCGAGGCGCGCGAGATGCTCCAGCTGCGCACCCGGGTGATCCGCTCGATCCGCCGCACCTACGAGGACCGCGGGTACCTCGAGGTCGAGACCCCGATGCTGCAGCCGATCCACGGCGGCGCCAACGCCCGCCCGTTCGTCACCCACAGCAACGCCTACGACGTCGACCTGTACCTGCGCATCGCCACCGAGCTCTACCTCAAGCGCCTGGTGGTCGGCGGCGCCGAGAAGGTCTTCGAGATCAACCGGAACTTCCGCAACGAGGGCGCCGACGCGACCCACAACCCGGAGTTCACCGCCCTGGAGTCGTACGAGGCCTACGGCGACTACGACACCCAGGCCGAGCTGATCCGCGCGATCGTCATCAACGCCGCCCGGGACGCACTGGGCACCACCGTGGTGCGCGGCACCGGCCCGGACGGGCAGGAGCACGAGATCGACCTGGCCGAGCCGTGGGCCGAGGTCTCTGTCTACCCGGGCATCTCCGCCCACCTGGGCACCGAGATCACCCCGGAGACCTCCGTCGAGGAGCTGCGCGCGCTCGCCGACGGCGCCGGCGTGCCGTGGGAGAAGGAGTGGGGCCACGGCCAGATCGTCCTGGAGATGATCGAGCGGCTGCTGGAGCACCACGCGATCGCCCCGACCTTCATCCGGGACTACCCGACCGAGGTCTCCCCGCTGACCCGCCAGCACCGCTCGATCGCGGGCGTGGCGGAGAAGTGGGACCTGGTGATCTTCGGTACCGAGATCGGCACCGCCTACTCCGAGCTGATCGACCCGGTCGAGCAGCGCGCCCGCCTCACCGCCCAGTCGCTGCTGGCGGCCGGCGGCGACGTCGAGGCGATGCAGCTGGACGAGGACTTCCTGCGCGCCCTGGAGTACGCGATGCCGCCCACCGGCGGCCTCGGCCTCGGCGTGGACCGCCTGATCATGCTGCTCACCGGCAAGAACATCCGCGAGACGGTGCTCTTCCCGCTGGTGAAGCCGGACCGCGGCGGCACGGACAAGGGCGGCAGCGCCGCCGACACGAGCGACGAGGAGTGACCTGATGGACTACGTCAGCGCGATCGTGCCCCCGCTGGTCATGGCGATCGGCTTCGGCTTCCTGGTGCGGGCCATCATCCGCAGCCAGGGCGTACTCACGCATCGCCCGCTGCTCGGCCTCGCGGGACTCGGCGACCTTGGCGTAGCGGGGCGCGTCGTACACCCAGGGGCGGCCGGTTGCCTCCCAGCCACCGCGTACCCGCCGCACCGCGCCGTCCACGTCCAGCACCTTGAGCATCGTCTCCAGGCGGGCCCGCCGGAGGTCGACGCGAGGCTCCAGGGCTGCCGTGGACAGCGGCCGGCCGGCCTCGGCCAACGCGTCCAGGGTGCGCCGCACCTGGTCCTCCGGCGGGAAGCCGAGCGAGGCGAAGTACCGCCAGATCGCCTCGTCCTCGCGGCCGGGCAGCAGCAGCACCTCGGCCCGGTCGACGCCACGCCCGGCACGCCCGACCTGTTGGTAGTAGGCGATCGGTGAGCCCGGCGATCCCAGGTGCACCACGAACCCGAGATCCGGCTTGTCGAAGCCCATGCCGAGCGCCGAGGTGGCCACCAGGGCCTTCACCCGGTTCGCCAGCAGATCGGCCTCCGCGCTGCGCCGCTCCGCGTCCTCGGTGCGGCCGGAGTAGGAGGCCACGGCGAAGCCGCGGGAGCGCAGGAAGGCGGTGACCTCGTCGGCGGCCGCGACGGTGAGCGTGTAGACGATGCCCGAGCCCGGCAGTTCGTCCAGGTGGTCGGCGAGCCACGCCAGTCGGTGCGCGGCGTCAGGCAGGGAGAGCACGCCGAGGCTGAGGCTCTCGCGGTCCAGCGGGCCGCGGAGCACGAGGGCCCGCTCGCCGCCCGCAGGCGTGGATTCGCCCGGGCCGGTCGCGGGCGGCACGGCGCCGGTGCCGAGCTGCTCGGCGACGTCGGCGGTGACCCGGGCGTTGGCGGTGGCCGTCGTCGCAAGCACCGGGACGCCCGGGGCGAGCTCCGCCAGCATCGTCCGCAGCCGGCGGTAGTCGGGGCGGAAGTCGTGGCCCCAGTCGGAGATGCAGTGCGCCTCGTCGACGACCAGCAGACCGGTCGACGCGGCCAGCTTGGGCAGCACGTTGTCGCGGAAGTCCGGGTTGTTCAGCCGCTCCGGGCTGACCAGCAGGACGTCGACGGCGCCCGCCGCGACCTCGCCCTGGATCGCCTCCCACTCCTCGGGGTTCGCCGAGTTGATCGTCCGGGCGTGGATCCCGGCCCTGGCGGCCGAGTCGACCTGGTTGCGCATCAGCGCGAGAAGCGGGGAGACGATCACTGTCGGCCCGGCGCCGCGGCTGCGGAGCAGTGCCGTGGCGATGAAGTAGACGGCGGACTTGCCCCACCCCGTGCGCTGGACCACCAGGGCCCGGCGGCCGTCCACGACCAGCGCCTCGATCGCCAGCCACTGGTCGTCGCGGAGCACCGCTGACGGCCCGGCGAGCTCACGCAGGACCGCCTCGGCGCGCTCGCGGACGGCAGCGCGCTCGGCTGGCCCGGCCTGCTCCCGGCCGCCGGCGCCGCTGCGGCCCGGGGCGGCCGGCCCGGGGTAGTCGGGCCGGTCGGGCTGCGGGGTGGGGGCCGTGCGCTTGTCCATGACTCCATGCATACCGCGTACCACCGACATTCTGCGAACACGGCCGGGCGCCGCGGCGCGGCTCCGCCCGTGTGTGGGCAACAACCTGTCGAGAGCCGACGAACGGTCAGATCCGTTCCTTTCCACAGCCTGGTGTCCCTCGAACGAGGGAGGAAATGCTGGACCCCCCGAGTTGTCCACAGGCTTGCCCACGGATCCGGAAATCGCGGCAGTCTTCCCGCCATGAACACCAACGACGAACGTTCCGTCCGCGCCGGGGGCGCTCTTCCCGGCACCCTGCCCATGCAGATGCGCGGCCCGGCCGAAATGGCCGAGATGCTGCCGTACCTGCTCGGCTTCTTCCCCGACGACAGCATCGTGGCGGTCGGCCTCCAGGGGCCGTCGCTCCACCAGGGCGGCGTGATCCGGCTGGACATCCCCGCCGACCGGGAGTCCTGGCCGCAGGTCGCCCAGGACGCGGCCGATCTGCTCGTCGACCTCTCCGAGAAGCGCGACCGCCGCCCCCGGCAGGTGCTCCTCTACCTGGTCCGCGACTCCGTGGATCCCGCCCGTGCCCCGTCGGATCCCGCCGGCGGGCCGCCGGGGCCGGGCCGTGGCCCGCAGCCCGCCGACGCGGTACCGGTGGCCGAGCTCCGCCCGCTCGCCGACGCTCTGGCGGCTGCCTTCGAGCGGGCCGACGTCGGCGTGAAGGAGTCCCTCTGCGTCTCCGGCGGCCGATGGTGGTCGTTCCTCTGCAAACGGCCGAGCTGCTGCGACCCGGCGGGCACCCCGGTGCGCCCCGTCGACCTGCCGAGTCCGATCGCCGCGGCGGCCGCCTTCGCGGGTCTGGCACCCCGCGGCAGCCGCAAGGCCATCGTGGCCGGGCTGGCACCGATCGGTCCGCCGGTCTGCGACATCCAGCGCCAGGAGATCGAACGAGCCGGGCCGGGATTCCTCCGGGAGCTCTCCGGCGGCCGCCTGGGCGCGGTGGACCGGACGGGCGACCTGCTGACGGAGGCCCTGGCGGCCTTCCGCGGCGGTGCGAACGAGCTGGATCCGCAGGTCACCGCCCGGCTGCTGCTCGGGCTCCAGGACAAGCTCGGGCGGGACCGCGGAGCTGAGTTCGCCGAGCCCGACGAGCTGGGTCACGCGCAGCGGCTCTGGCGCTTCCTCGCCCAGCGCTGCGTCAGCCCGTTCGACCACCTCGCCCCGCCGCCCCTCACCCTGTTGGCGTGGACGGCGTGGCTGGCCGGTGACATCGCCACCGCGCGGATCGTGCTCTCGCGGGCGCTGGCGATCGACGCCGACTACACCCTGGCCCAGCTGCTGTACGAGTCGATCAACGCGGGGCTTGCGCCCGAGCGGTTGCTGGAGAGCGTCCGGGAGCAACGGGTGAGGCGTGCGGGCCGTCTGTCCTTGAAGCGGCCCGCGGCCCGTGCCACGGAGGGAGAGCCCGGGGGAGCGTCAGGCGCCGCTCCCGCGGGTGAGCCCGAGACCGGCCCGGGTCCGCGGCCCGGCCGCGGCCCGCAGGCCGCTCCCGGCGCCGGAGGTGTGGTCAGGGCGGAGCCTGCGGCCGAGGGCGGAGCCGACCCCGGTTTCGCGCCGGGTTGTGGTCCCGGGCGGACGCTCCCGCTCCCGTCGACCGCACCCGGGTCTGCAGGGCGCGGCGCCCACCGAGGCGTGCCTCCTGCCGCGGAGGGCTGTGCCACCGAGGCCGCTCTGCCGTCCCCGCCGTGTCGTCCGGGGAGTCCGGTGTCGCTTCCGCCGCCGGTTCGCCCGCCCGGCCGGACGGGGCGCCGGTGGCAGCGCCCGTCGGGGGCCTCCGGGCGGCCCACCCGTCCGGGTCGGGCCTTCCGACCGCTGCGGGGCTGAGCCGCCCGGGTGGGCAGCCGGTGCGGGTCCGGCGCACGCAGGTCCCGTGCCGGCCTCGGCCTCCACGTACTGCCCCGCCGGCCCGTCCGGCAGACCGTTGGGCGCAAGGGACGGGCGCGCAACGGGCCGGGCGCGCGGTCCTAGATCTCGCCGCGGCCCATGCGCATCAGGCGGTCGAGCACGACCCGGCCGCTGACCCGGAGGCCGTCGTGCTCCCATTCGTTGGTCACCCAGTAGCGCACGTTACCGACGGCGTGCGCAGTGTCCAGCGAATCGGCGGTGTCCACGTACATGTCGTCGTGGTAGACGGCGGCAAAGACCGGGACGTCGTTGGCGGCCAGCCGCTCCCGGTCGTAGAGGTCGGGCCAGTCGGCCCGCTCGGCGAGCAGATTGGCGGTCTCCCGCAGCGGGCGGAGTGCCGGGTCGGTCTCGAACATCCACGGGTAGATCATCTCGCCGGTGAACAGCACGGGAGCGTCCGAGTCGAGCGCCGCCTCGGCGTCGAACTCGGGGAACTCCTTCCGGACGCGCTCCGCCGCCCAGGCCGTGCCGGCCGGATCGACCGACCGCTGACCGTAGATCGACTCGTGCAGCACGGCGTAGAGCGGGCCCTGGGCGAAGGACAGCTGCGCCTGCACCCCGGCGAGGAAGGTGTCGGACAGCTCGGGGCCGTCCGCGCCCTCCACCCAGGCCTCCTCCAGCAGATAGTGCAGCTGGTGCGAGCCGGAGCCACTGCCGAGCAGCAGCCCCAGTGCCTGGAACGCCCGGAGGGTGAGCAGACCCCCGTCGGGGAGGGTGGCCGGCTGCTCCGCGAGGTGGGCCGCGATCTGCCGGACGGCCTCGACGTCCTGCGGGTAGCGCCCGTAGTGCGCCGCGTTCTTGCGGGCCACCCGCGGGTACGCCGCGCGGTAGACGTCGTCCGCCGAGCTGCTCAGACCGGCCAGACCGCCGGTCACGTAAGCCTCACGGACGCCCTCGGGTGCCAGCGAGAGGTAGGTCAGGGTGCAGAAGCCGCCGAAGCTCTGGCCGAGCAGGCTCCACCGCCCCTGCTCACCGAGCAGCGCGCGGCGGATCAGCTCGGCGTCGCGGACGATCGAGTCGGCGCGGAAGTGCGCGAGGTACTCGGCCTGCTCCTGCGGCCCGCCCCGCCGGGCGAGCGTCTGCCGGTTGGCCGGGGTGGACCGGCCGGTCCCGCGCTGGTCGAGGAGGAGGACGCGGTGGTCGTCCAGCGCGCGGGCCAGCCAGCTGTCCGGGCCGACCGGGCGCGCCGCCTTGCCGCCGGGGCCGCCCTGGAGGAAGAGCAGCCAGGGCAGGGCGTCGTTCTCACGGGCCGACGCCACGACCTCACGGGCGTACACCTCGATCTGCTCGCCGTCCGGGCGCTGGTGGTCGAGCGGCACGCGGAAGACGTGGTCGGTCGTGACGATCCCGGGCAGCCGGCTGGCGGTGGACATGCAACTCCTCGGTTCGTGCTGTTCGCAGGTGCGAACGGCGGTCGCCAACGGTGTTCCCGGTGCGGTCGCCGCCGCCCCCGCACCGTATCCTGGCGGCGGACGGGAGCCGGTGGGGGAGGCCCGCAGGCGGGCGACCCCGGCCGGCGGCCGGGCCGGTGTCGCAGGGGGCGACGGACCACCGGCCGAGCAGTCACACCGGACGGCGCGCCACCGCAGCCGCGCACACCGGCGTGACTTGTGACAGGTGCAGGGCGTTCATCCAGCGGGGAGCCGGCGGCAGCATCCGTCCGGCACCCCTGTGCCGTGCCGACCCGTCCCACGACATCGGCGTCCGTGCCGAGCCGACGACCGGCCCGCCCCAGGGCGGGACGGCGTGACACGGCCGGTCACACCCGTACGACCTGGGCCTGCCCCCAACGATCGACCCTGCCCGAACGGGCAGCGCAGCACTGACCGCGAACGAGCACGCTCGTGGTCGGCCGGCCCCGCAGCAGCCGACCGACCCAGGGAGGAGAGACCGGTGACCGCCACCACGCCGCCACCGCCGCAGCCCGGCACGGTGACACCACCGCCTCCCGAGCCGACGACGGCACCGGCAGCCTTCCCCGCCCCGCCGACCCTGCCGCCGCGCCCCGCGAGCCCGCCGGTCGGCCAGGGCCCGGCCGGGCCCGCCCCGGCTCCTCCGACCGGGCCCGCACGCCCGGCGGCGCCGATCGGTCCACCGGCCGGCTCGGTGACCTCCGGGCCGCCGTCCGCACCGCCCTACGCCAGGCCGTCCACCCAGCCGCCGATGCCGCCCGCACCACAGGCCGGGCCGTCGGCTTCGCCGCCTGCGCAGACGCCCGCGTCCTACGGGACCGGACAGCCGATGCACGGACAGCCGATGCACGGACAGCCGCGCCCGCCCGCGCCCCCGCGCCCGAACACCGTCACGGCACACGATGCCGTGCTCTGCGTCGAGGCCCCGGCGATGGCAGCCTCCGGCCCGGACGGCCAGCTCCGAGGCCAGGGCCTGCACGGCTTCTACCGGGCAGGCATTCGCACCCTTGCCAGGATGGAGGTCCGACTCGGCGGCATCGAGCCGATGTCGCTCCAAGGCGCGCTCACCTCGGCCGCCGCGGCGCGCTTCGTCGGCGCGGTCCGAGTGCCGGGCGACCCCGACCCGGACCCTGCGCTGACCGTGGAGCGCCTGCGCCACGCGGACGGGGCGGAGACGGTGACGGTCCGTAATGCGGGTGCACGACCGGCCCGGCTTCCCCTGGAGATCGCCTTCGGCACCGACCTCGGCCTGCTCTCCGAGATCGCGGGCGGCCAGCGCTCCGCCGACCTTCCGAGCCAGGTCCAGTCCGCGGGCCTCCGCTGGGCCGGACACGGCCGCAGCGCCACGGTGACCGCCCGGCCCACCCCGCACGCGGTGCTGGCGGGGGCCGGAGTGCTCCGCTGGGATCTTGAGGTGCAGCCCGGCGCCCGATGGTCCGTCGAGCTGAAGACCCTGCTGGAGGGCGTTCCGGCGGGCGTGCGCCCGCCCACGGGGCGCGGCAAGGGCGTTCCGCTGCCCTGGGCCGAGGCCGAGGTCCGCTGCGACGACGCCAGGGCGCAGCGCCTGCTGACACGTTCGCTCGACTCCCTCGGATCGCTGCTCATCGCCGACCCGGACCGCCCCACCGACCTGTACGCGGCGTCCGGTGCGCCGTGGCGATTCGGCCTGACCGCGGCCGACGCACTCTGGGCGGCCCGACTGACCCTGCCGCTGGGCACCAGGCTCGCAGCGGACACCCTGCGGGCGCTGGCGCGGCGCCAGCAGTCCGCCAGTACGGCAGGCCCGGCCGGTGGGGCAGCGCCCGGCGCGGCGCCGGCCGCAGCACCGGGCCGCCCGGACGGCCTGATTCCCGGGCCGATGCGGCACGGCGGCCCGGAGCTGCCGCCGACCTGCACCGCGACCGAGGCCACCCTGCTGTTCGTCACGGTGCTGGCCGAGGCCTGGCGCTGGGGCCTGCCCCGGCACGAGGTGATAGAGCTCCTCCCCGCGGTCGAGCGCGCCCTCGGCGCCCTGCGCACCGCTGTTGCCGCAGGTCCTGACGGCCCCGAGGGCTTCGTCCTGGACCTCGGCCGCTCCGCCGAGGAGCGTGCCGCGCGTCCCGGCGCCGCCCGCGTCGAGGTGCAGGCACAGGCCTACCGCGCGGCGATGCACGGTGCGGAGCTGCTGGCCGCCTTCGGCCGGCCCGGCGCGGCCGAGTGGCGCAGCTGGGCGGCGGCACTGCGCGAGCGGTTCCGCGACCAGTTCTGGATCGACGACCTGTCGGGCGGCCGCCCGGCGGCCGCCCTGTTCGGCGGTGGTCGCAGCGCCCCGGCGGTGGCCTCGACCCTGGTGCACCTCCTCGACGTCGGGCTGTCGACCGACGGCGAGCTGCACAACGGTCTGCTCGACCGTGAGCAGACCAGGCTGCTGGCCCAGCGGTTGACCGCCCCGGAGCTGGACTGCGGTTGGGGCCTGCGGACGCTGAGCGCGAAGTCGCCGCGGTTCAACCCGCTGGGGCACCGCAGCGGCGCGGTGCGGCTCCACGAGACCGCGCTGGCCGTGGCGGGTCTCGCCGATGCCGGGTTCGAGCGCGAGGCCGGGCAACTGCTGGAGGGGCTGCTGTCCGCGGCCGAGCACTTCGAGGGGCGGCCGCCGGAGATGTACGCCGGCGAGCAGCGGGTGCCGGGGTGCCCGCCCGTCCCGCACCCGGCGGCCTGCCGGCCGGCGGCGCTGTCCTCCGCGGCCGGAGTCCACCTGATACTCGCGCTGGCGGGTGTCCGTCCCGATGTGCCGGCCGGGCGGGTCGTGGTGCGGCCGGCGAGCACCACGCCGCTGGGCGAGCTGCAGCTCACCGGGTTGCGGGTGGCGGGTGAGCCGTTCTCCGTCCGGGTCAGCCGGATCGGCGTCGCGGTGGTCGAGGAGGCCTCGCCGCAGCTCCAGCTGGGCGCGGGCTGACTCCGGGTGCGCCGGCTCCGACCCGGCGGCGCACCCCGGTGGCCGTCCGGTCGTGGTCCGGCGGGCGGTCCGGCCGGCAGTCCGCCGTCGTGGCGCACCTCGACCGCATGGCGCCCGTCCGCTGTCCGGAGTCTGTGTTTATCGTCAGAGAGACGACTATGATCGTCGCCATGTCCCGCTATGACCCGTCGGCCTTCCCACCGTTCGCCGTCACCGTCGACCTTGTGGTGCTGACCGTGCGGGATCACGAGCTCTGCGCACTGCTGGTCCGCCGGGGGGAGCCGCCCTTCCAGGGCTACTGGGCGCTGCCCGGCGGATTCGTACGGCCGGACGAGGGCCTGGCCGAGGCGGCCTCCCGTGAACTGGCGGAGGAGACCGGCCTGCGGGCCCACTCGGCACCCGGCCACTCGGCCGCGGGTGTCCACCTGGAGCAGCTCGCGACCTACGGCCACCCCCAGCGCGACCCGCGCATGCGGGTCGTCAGCGTGGCCCACCTCGTCCTCGCCCCCGACCTGCCCACGCCCCGCCCCGGCGGCGACGCCAGCAGCGCGCGGTGGGCCCCGGTCGGCGAGCTCCTCGGCGACGCGCCGGCGGACGGAGTGCCGCTCGCCTTCGACCACGGGCGGATCCTGGCCGACGGGGTCGAGCGCGCCCGGTCCAAGATCGAGTACTCCTCGCTCGCCACCGCCTTCTGCCCGTCGGAGTTCACGGTCGGCGAGCTGCGCAGGGTGTACGAGGCGGTCTGGGGCGTGGTGCTGGATCCGCGGAACTTCCACCGCAAGGTCACTGGCACACCGGGCTTCCTGCTGCCCTCCGGTGGTACGACGACCCGTCAGGGCGGCCGCCCGGCACAGCTCTTCACCGCCGGCGGGGCGACCGTCCTCAACCCGCCGATGCTGAGGCCCGAGGCCTGAGTTTCGAGGCCTGAGGCTCGGGGCTGAGATCTGAGGCCTGAGGAAGCCCCGCCGCGACTCCCGGGGCCGATCCCCGATGCCGATGCGGCGTCAGGATGTCGTCCGCGGTAGGGCGCCTCTGATACTGCGCTGACGCGGCGAGTGTGGGCCGACCGGCGCATTGGGGGGCGTGCGGGCGTTCTGCGAGGCGCCTTCCCGCTGCGTGGTCCCCTGATCGGGTGAGGTCGGCGGGCTCGCCTTCCACTAGGTACCCCGAATGCCCGGAATCTCCGCCGCCGCGCCCTAGGGTGCTGGCGCGGGTGCGCCCGAGCACACCAGTGCCCCCGCGACCCGGCCGGCCGAGGAATGGGAGCAGGCAGTGATGATCCAGGTCACCGGACTGACCAAGATCTACCGGCGCGGCCGCGCGCCGGCCCTGCTGGACCTCACGTTCGACGCCCGGCCCGGCACCGTGACGGCGCTCCTGGGTGACCCCGGCGCGGGGAAGACCACCACACTACGTCTCATGGTCGAGCTCGAACGCGGCCACGGGGTCACCCTGTTCGACGGCCGCCCCTACCGCCGTCTGCGCAACCCCGAGCAGCACGTCGGCGTCATGCTCCAGGCGCGACGCCCGTCGCCGGGACGCTCAGATCGTGGCCTCGCCGCCATCTCCGGCCTCATCGCCGCCTCCGGCCCCGCGAACTCCGGCCGCTCGAACTCCGGCGTCTCCAACTCCGAGCTCGCCGTTCCCGACTCCGCCTCCGCCCGTTCGGCCGCGGCCGACCTCGCCCGTGTTCCCGCCCGAGTCCCCGCCCCTGCAGGGCAGTCAGCCGGGACCACCGGTGCCGCTCCGGTACTGCGCGGTCGGATGGTGGGCCACCCCGGGCGCCGCGCGGGCGACCATCTGCGCATGCTGGCGGCCGCTGTCGGCGCCCCGCCGCGCCGCGCCGACGAGTTGCTGGAGCAGACCAGGTTGGCCTCCGTGGCCTCGCACCGGCTGCGGACGTTCTCGCCGGGGATGCACCGGCGGCTCGCCCTGGCGGCCGCGCTGCTCGGCGACCCGGCCGTTCTGCTGCTGGACGCACCGACTGGCGGACTGTCCGATCGCGGGACCGAGTGGTTCCAGGCCTTCCTCCGGTCCTTCGCGGTGGCCGGCGGCAACGTGGTCGTCACCACCCGCAGCCCGCAGGAGGCGTTGCTGCTGGCCGACCGGATCGTCACCCTGGACGCCGGCCGGGCAGCGGCCGACCAGAGCGCCGAGGACTTCCGCCGGACACGGTTCTTCCCCGAGGTGGCCGTCCGCGGACCGCAGATGGCCCGGCTCGCGGACGTACTGCGGGCCCAGGGCGCGAAGGTGCGGCCGGACGGCGGTACCGGACTCGCGGTCAGCGGCATCGACCGCACGGAGATCGGCGAGCTCGCCTACCGGCACGGCATCCTGCTCCACGAACTCGCCGACCGCGTCGTGGAGCAGCCGGCCCCCCGGCCGGTCCTTCCGATCGGCTCGGGCCGGTCCGGCCAGGTGCACCTGCGCAGCGAGGACGGCGATGGTGGCAGCGACCGGGACGAGACGCCGCCACCCTCCGTGATCGGCCTTCCCGCCCCTGCCCCGGCAGCCGACTCCGCCGCGTGGCAGGGCACCTCGGAGGGGGCGGGGGAGGTGGACGCCCTGCCGGACGAGGCGCTGCCGTCCGGCACCGGTACCGCTGCGCCGCTGCGCGGGCCGAGGCACCGCGGCACCCTGCCCACCGTCCCGTCCCTGCTGTCGGGACCCCGCCCGCCCCTGGTGTTCGACCGGCTCGCCCTGGGCTCGGCCCGCCCCGCTCCTGCACAGCCAGGCACGGACAGCGCGCCGCCTCCGGTCCGCCTGACCAAGGACCTCACGACCGCGGACCTCACGACCGCGGACCTCGCGACCGCAGACCTCGCGACCGCAGACCTCACGACCGCGGGCCGCACGGACGCGCACCTCGCCGCCGCGGACCTCACCGCCGCGGACTGCGCGACCGCAGAGCGAACGATGGCTGACAGCCGGGCTTCGGCAGCACCCGACACCGACCGCACCGACAGCGGCCACGCCGACACCGACCGCACCGGCACCGACCACTCCGCGACCGACCGCACCGACAGCGGCCACGCCGACACCGACCGCACCGACACCGACCACTCCGCGACCGACCACTCCGCCGCAACCGCTGATCCGCCCGGCAGGGCCTGGTTCGAACCGTTCCGCGGCGCGAGCCCCACGGGCGGGTGGTTCCTCGACCGGGGCCGTGCCACCGATGCCCGCCCGTCCGCCGCAGGTCCCCACGCACACCGGAGCCAGTGACCGTGCAGACCCTCTCCTACGAGCTGCGCCGACTGCGCGGCCTGCGTTCCAGCTGGTTGATCGCCGCGGTGGTGCTGGTCGCGGACCTCGCGGTCGCGCTGACCGCCGTCTGGCGCACCCCCGCCCTCGACTCCGCCGCGGCGGTCCGCGCCTCGACCGGGGTGGTGCCCTTCCTCCCGCTGCCGGTCGCCGCCCTCGGGGCCGGGCTGCTGGGCGTGCTGTCGTACACCCACGAGGTCCGGTACCCCGGGCTGGCCGCGTCGCGGGTGGCGTTCGGCCGCCGGGCCGGGCTGCTGGCGGCCAAGGCCGCCGTGACCGGTGCCGCCGGCGCCGTGCTCGCCGCTGCCACCGTCCTGCTCGGCGCGCTCGCCGTCGGCCTGGCCGCCCGGGGCGGCGCCCCCGCCGCCGACCGGACGGCCGCGCTGCGGACGGCCGACCTGGTCGCGCCGTTCGCCGCCTGCGCCGTCCTCGTGGTCGGTGCGGCCTGGGCGGGCCTGCTGGCCGCGGCCCTGGTGCGCCGCCTGGTGCCGGCGCTCCTGCTGTTCCTGGCACTACCCGTGGTGCTGGAGCCGCTCGGCGGGCTCATGCTGCGCCGCACCGGGCGGAGCTGGCCGTTCGGCGCGGCGGAGCTGCTGCCGCTGCGGGAGCTGCTCGACCGGGTGCCGGTGGACGGGTTCGCGCGGACGGTCCCGGACGGACTCCTGCTCGCCCTCCCGCTGCTCCCGGTCGCCCTGCTGCTGGCCGCCGGCCTGGCCCTTCAGCTCCACCGCCGCACCCTCTGAGAGCCTGCGGGACCCTCCGCACCCCCGCACCCCCGCACTCCCGCACCCGCTCAGACCCTCCGGGGCCCTCCGGGGCCCCGCACCCCCTCGGACCGGCTGGGACCCGCTGAGCCGCCCGAGGCACTCCGAGGAGCCGCCTCGCCGGCGCCACTGTGGCGAAGGGTCGCCGGGCGATCGCGTAAGGTGATCAACCTGTGGTTGATTTGAGGGGTTCTGACCGATAAGAAGTCAATGATCCGGCCGTGGACGATCACCCTTTCGTGTGCTTTTCACGAGAATCCTCAAGGCGGCTCGGCCGATCGCCGACAAAGGACGTGTGACTACCCTTGCGCACCCCGCCACGACCGCTGCCCGTTCGGCCGATCCGATGGCCGCCGGCGACCTCGACCGCTTCCCGTACGCCGAACGGCCCGCCCCGCCCGCCCCCCGCTGGGAGGGCGCCGAGTCCGAGCTCTCCCGCGTCGGCCGCAAGACCACCAGCAGCCGCGGCCGCGGCCTGCACGGCCAGCTGGTCCAGCAGCTCGGCCAGATGATCGTCTCCGGCGACCTGGGCGCCGACCGCCCGCTGGTGCCGGAGGAGATCGGCCAGCGGTTCGAGGTCTCCCGCACGGTGGTCCGCGAGTCGCTGCGCGTGCTGGAGGCGAAGGGCCTGGTCAGCGCCCGGCCGAACGTGGGCACCCGGGTCCGCCCGGTCGCCGACTGGAACCTGCTCGACCCGGACATCATCGAGTGGCGCGCCTTCGGCCCGCAGCGCGACGAGCAGCGCCGCGAGCTGTTCGAGCTCCGCTGGGCGATCGAGCCGCTGGCCGCCCGCCTCGCCGCCGGCCACGGCCGCGAGGACGTTCAGCACCGGCTGGTCGAGCTCGCCGAGATCATGGGCCACACGTCCGCCCAGGGCGACCTGCTCGGGTACACCCGGGCCGACGCCGAGCTCCACGGACTCGTCCTCCAGATGGCCGGCAATCGGATGCTGGAGCACCTCTCCGGCATCGTCTCGTGCGCGCTGCACGTCTCCGGTGGCCCGGTCGGCACCTGCGAGCGGCCCTCCGACTCGGCGGTCGGCCTGCACGTCCGGCTGGTCGACGCACTGGGCACCGGCGACGGCACCGCGGCCGAGGCCGCCGTCCGCGCGCTGCTCACCGTGCACCCCGACATCGAGCATGCGGTCCCCGGCCCGCGGGAGCACTGAACCGCCCGGGACGGGGGATCCGGCCGGACTCCGCCGCCCGGTGGACGGCGCCGGACGGCGGTGTGACCCGCGCCACGACGGGGATGCGTAACACTTGAGGGGCGGCAGCGATGTGTACGGAGCGGAAGCAGCTCCGGAATACCGCCACCATGTCAGAATGCTGTGTTGGTCTGCGGCGCTGCTGCCGTCCTGCAAACCCAGTCCTCGTCCACCCACCCGAGCCGGTCGGTACCGGTCCCGCACGTGAGAGTGCGTGATCGTTTCCTCACCGTTTCGGGCGGCCGGGTCCGGGTTCGAGTCCACTCATCGTCCGAGAGGTTGTTCGTGTCGGCCAGCACATCCCGTTCGCTCCCCCCCGAGATCGCCGAGTCCGCAGCACTGCTCGCGCTCATCGAGCGGGGCAAGGCCCAGGGGCAGATCGCCGGTGACGACGTGCGTCAGGCGTTCGAGGCGGACCAGATCCCGGTCACCAAGTGGAAGAACGTCATGCGCAGCCTCAACCAGGTGCTGATTGAGGAAGGAGTGGAGCTCATGGTCAGCGCGGCTGAACCGGCCGGCTCCAAGCGCAAGAGCGTCGCGGCGAAGAGCACGACCAAGCGCACGGCGACAAAGACGGTCACCACTCGGACCCCGTCCGCCCCGGCCAAGCCGCCGGTCCGGATCGCCCCCGCCGCGACCCCGGCGCCCGCGCCGGCCGTGGTGGCCGCTGCGGTGTCCGCCGAGATCACGGTCGTCGAGACCGCCGTCGTCGACGTCGCCGAGGCCAAGGCCGCGGTGGCCAAGAAGGCGGCCCCCGCCAAGAAGGCCGCCGCCAAGAAGATCGCTGCCCCTGCCAAGAAGACCGCGGCGAAGAAGACCGCCGCGACCAAGACCGGCAAGGGCGACGAGGAGCTCGGCGGCGAGGAGGAGCTGCTCGAGGACGTGGCGCTGCCCGGCGACAAGGCCGAGGGCGACACCCCCGAGGAGGAGTCGGACCAGGGCTTCGTCCTGTCCGACGACGACGAGGACGACGCTCCCGCGCAGCAGGTCGCCGTCGCCGGTGCCACCGCGGACCCGGTCAAGGACTACCTGAAGCAGATCGGCAAGGTCCCGCTGCTCAACGCCGAGCAGGAGGTCGAGCTCGCCAAGCGCATCGAGGCCGGCCTGTTCGCCGAGGACAAGCTCTCGGCCGCCGACAAGCTCGCCCCCAAGCTCAAGCGCGAGCTGGAGATCATCGCCGAGGACGGCCGCCGCGCCAAGAACCACCTGCTGGAGGCCAACCTCCGCCTCGTGGTCTCGCTGGCCAAGCGCTACACCGGCCGCGGCATGCTCTTCCTGGACCTGATCCAGGAGGGCAACCTCGGTCTGATCCGTGCGGTCGAGAAGTTCGACTACACCAAGGGCTACAAGTTCTCGACCTACGCGACCTGGTGGATCCGCCAGGCGATCACCCGCGCCATGGCCGACCAGGCCCGCACCATCCGCATCCCGGTGCACATGGTCGAGGTCATCAACAAGCTGGCCCGCGTCCAGCGCCAGATGCTCCAGGACCTGGGCCGCGAGCCCACCCCGGAGGAGCTGGCCAAGGAGCTCGACATGACCCCCGAGAAGGTCATCGAGGTCCAGAAGTACGGCCGTGAGCCCATCTCGCTGCACACCCCGCTCGGCGAGGACGGCGACAGCGAGTTCGGTGACCTGATCGAGGACTCCGAGGCGGTCGTCCCGGCCGACGCGGTCTCCTTCACGCTGCTCCAGGAGCAGCTGCACTCCGTGCTGGACACCCTGTCCGAGCGCGAGGCCGGTGTGGTCTCGATGCGCTTCGGCCTGACGGACGGCCAGCCGAAGACGCTCGACGAGATCGGCAAGGTCTACGGCGTGACGCGCGAGCGCATCCGCCAGATCGAGTCGAAGACCATGTCGAAGCTGCGCCACCCGTCCCGTTCCCAGGTGCTGCGCGACTACCTGGACTGATCGGTCGGCCGGTTCCGACCGGAGACGTCCCGGAGGGGCCCCGAGCCACATGGCTCGGGGC
>NZ_JBHWBW010000071.1:0-23819 GCF_042735675.1 Kitasatospora sp. NPDC059571 | reverse complement strand
CAGACACCCGCCGCCGGAGCCGTCCGCGCGGACGGTGGTCGCCGTGTCGGTGTTGTGCAGCGCGTTGGCGCCGAGGACGGCGGCCGCGTGACGGTCCTGGAAGGCCAGGTGCTCCTTGAGCACCTCCTGGCTCCTCTCCGGCGTGGCGGCGGCCACGGCGGCGTCCTCGCGGTAGATCAGGAGCAGGTACTGCGCCATGACGCGATCCCTTCTCGATCGGACCCGCCGGTCGGGCCCTCTCGTCATGCCGACGGTCCGGGCCCGCCGGAATCGACACGTCCCCCGGACGATTTTCCGGCGTTCCGTGTCGATACGTCGCCCGGCCGTCCGTCGATCGAGTGAGACCGATTCCCGCACCCGATCCGCGAGGAGCGCACGCCATGCCATCCACCGACACCCTCCACGCCGCCGGCCCCCGCGCCCCGGCCGCCGGCCGTCCGCGGCAGACGTGGACCCTGGTCCTGGCCTCCCTCGGCCTGTTCATGGTCGCCCTGGACACCCTGGTCGTCACCACGGCGCTACCGGTGCTGCGGGCCGATCTGGGCGCGAAGCTCACCGACCTCGAGTGGACGGTGAACGCCTACAACCTGTCCTTCGCCTGTCTGCTGCTGACCGGGGCCGCGCTCGGCGACCGGTTCGGGCGGCGGCGGATGTTCGCGATCGGGCTGCTCGGCTTCTCCGCGGCCTCCGCGGCGGCGGCCCTCTCGTCGTCCGTCGGTGCGCTGATCGCGGCCCGCGCGGTGCAGGGCGGCTTCGCGGCGATCGTGATGCCGCTGACGCTCACCCTGATCAGCCAGGCCTTCCCGGCTGAGAAGCGCGGGATGGCCATCGGCCTCTGGGGCGGCATCGCCGGTCTGGCCGTCGCCGCGGGGCCGGTCGTCGGCGGCGCCATCACCAACGGCCTCGCCTGGCAGTGGATCTTCTGGCTGAACGTCCCGATCGGGCTGGTCCTGGCCCCGCTCGCGCTGCGCCGGCTGACCGAGAGCTTCGGGCCCAGGCCCCGGCTCGACCTGGTCGGACTCGGTCTGGCCGGAGCGGGCTTCCTCGGTCTGACCTGGGGACTGGTCCGGGCGAACATCGCCGGCTGGGGCAGCGCCGAGGTGATCCTGTCGGTCCTGGCCGGGCTGGCCCTGGTGGGCTGCTTCCTCGCCTGGCAGCGCCGGACCCGCTACCCCATGCTCCCGCTCGGCCTGTTCCGCCTGCGCGGCTTCTCGACGGCCAACGGTGTCAGCTTCTTCATGTACGCCTCGCTGTTCGGCGCGCTGTTCCTGATGTCACAGTTCCTGCAGATCGGACTCGGCAACTCGCCGCTCGCCGCGGGCCTGTGGATCCTCCCCTGGACCGCGACACCGATGGTGGTCGCGCCCATCGCCGGTGCCCTGTCGGAGCGTTGGGGCAACCGCCCGTTCATGGCCGCCGGCCTGGCACTGCAGGCGATCGGGCTCGGCTGGGTCGCCGCGATCGCCGAACCCGGCATGGGGTACGCCGAGTTGAGCGTGGCCCTGACGGTGGCCGGGGTCGGGACGTCGATGTGCTTCCCCACGGTGGCGAATGCGGTGATGGGCTCCGTTCCGCCGCAGGAGGCCGGGGTGGCCTCCGGCGCGAACAGCGCGATCCGCGAACTCGGCGGCGTCTTCGGCGTGGCCGTCCTCGCGGCCGTGTTCACCGGCCCGGGCGTCTACAACTCGCCCAACGCCTTCGTCGACTCCTTCAGGCCGGCCCTCTGGGTCGGAGCGGCGCTGGCCGCGGTCGGCATCGTCTCGGCCCTGCTCGCGCCCCGGCGGCACGTCGCACCCCCGGATGCGGGTGCGGACGCGTACGCGGGTGCGGGTGCGGACGAGGCCCGCACCCCGGAGCCGGCCCCCGCGGGCCGGGCGGCCCGAACCGTCCACGCCGCGCAGCCGGTTCGGCCCGAACGGACCGTACCGACCGACGGGTGAGCACCGGCGAGGAGGAATCCGGAGCGGGGCGGCCGACCGGCCGTCCCGCTCCCGCGCTCCCCCAACTCCATCCTTCTGGAGGAGTTCACCGGCCGAGGAGCCGCCGGAGCCAGCGGGACCGGGCCTCGCCGGCGTCGCGGCTGAGGCCCGCCTGCGGTGCGACGGTGTCGAAGCCGTGGAACGCACCGGGCCACACGTGCAGTTCGGCCTCGCCGCCGGCCTGCCAGATCGCCTGGGCGTAGGCCACCGCCTCGTCCCGGAAGGTCTCCGCCGATCCGACCTCCAGGTAGGCGGGCGGCAGCCGGGACAGATCCGTGGCCCGGGCGGGGGCCGCATAGGGCGGGAGGTCGGGAGCGCCGTACCGGTCGCCGAGCACCGCCTGCCACGCGGTCGCGTTGGAGGTCCGGTCCCAGGTGTCGCGGCCGGCCATCTGATGGCTGGAGAAGGTGCAGTTGCGGTCGTCGAGCATCGGGCTCAACAGCATCTGCCCGATCGGGACCGGACCGCCGCGGTCGCGGTTCAACAGGGCGAGCGCTGCCGCGAGTCCGGCACCGGCGCTCTTCCCCGCAAGCAGGATGCGGTCCGCGTCGAGATCCCACGCGGCCGCGTGCTCGGC
The DNA here is from genome assembly GCF_042735675.1 of Kitasatospora sp. NPDC059571. Lineage (NCBI taxonomy): Bacteria > Bacillati > Actinomycetota > Actinomycetes > Kitasatosporales > Streptomycetaceae > Kitasatospora > Kitasatospora sp. NPDC059571. The sequence continues at coordinate 21,263 of NZ_JBHWBW010000071.1, read as the reverse complement.
CACCCGGAGGAGTCCGGAGAAGCAGTCCTCCACGGCCGCGGGGTACTGCGCCTGCGGAGCCAGCCGGTACTCGACCGAGACGACGGCGAGTTGCAGCGGGAGGGCCCATTCGCGGAGCAGCCGCGGCAGGACGGACCGGGCGTTGCCCGTGACCATGCCGCCCCCGTGCATGTAGTACACGACCGGCAGCCGTCCGGCGGTCCCGGCGGGCCGCGCGGCGACCAGCACGGCCTCGCGGCCGCCGCGGGCGCCCGGCGCCCGCAGCTCCGCCACCTCGAACCGGCCGCCGTCCCGGAGCTCCGCGAGCGTCGGCCTGGGCCGGGCCGCTGCGTCCCGCTCCTGCCAGGCCGCCAGGTTCTCCGTGGTCACCGGCTCCCGCGCCCCCGCCCCGAGGGCCGCCAGCGCGGCACCCAGCTCCGGGTCGAAGGGCGGTGCGGGCCGGGCCGCCGGAGCGGGGCCGCGCACCGACGACGTACCACCGACACCCATGACAGGAACTCCCCCGGTCGAGGGATGCCCGGCGGCACCCCGAGGAGGACAGCCTGGCAGGCCGGCCGCTCCCGCGGGCACCGCCCCGGTCGAGGCTCGGCCCGGTCGAGGTTCGGCCCGGCCGGGCAACGCCCATCCGCCGGCCGGGAGTTCCGGGCCCGCACGGCGGCCCCGACCCCACCGCAGCGCCCGGATCGCGGGCCGGCACGACCTCTGGGATGGTGGGACGGGGGTGCGGCCCGCCCCCGTGCACGGCCGGCATCCCCGAGGAAGGGCGGCCGGGAGACGCATCCGCCCACCGGATCGTCCGACGGTCCCGCGGCGCCACGGAAGCGAGGCGGCATGCACGATCCCGATCCCCCGTTCCGGCCGGTCCGCCGGCGGGACGGCTACCTGCCGCTGGAGGACCTCGGTCTCATCGGCGACGGCACGACGGCGGCGCTGGTCGGCCTGGACGGCTCCATCCCGTGGATGTGCCTGCCCCGCTTCGACGCCGAACCGCTCTTCTGCGGCCTGCTGGACCACCGGCGGGGCGGGCACTTCACCCTCGCACCGGAGGACCCGGTGGAGGCGCGCCAGCGCTACGAACCCGACACCGGCGTCCTGACGACCGAGCTGCGCAGCGCCACCGGTCTGGTCCGGATCACGGACGCGCTGGCCCTGCGCTCGGCTGCCGACCTGACCGACGACGTCCCGGCCGGCCGGGGCGAACTCGTCCGCTCGGCCGTGGTGCTGGCCGGCAGCGTCCGGCTCCGGGCGGACCTCGAACCGCGCGGCGGCGCCCAGGCGAGGGCCCTGTTCAGCGGGCTGGAGGTCCGGCCGAACCGGCAGCCGGACCTGCGGCTGCACCTGCGGTCCAACCGTCCGCTGACCGGCCTGCAGAGCACCCACGACCTGGTGCAGGGCGACCGCCTCGACCTCGTGCTGTCCTGGGGCCGCTTCCACCGCCACCACCGCTTCGACACCGGCGCCACGCTGCGGAGCACCGCGGAGGCGTGGCGCCGCTGGATGCAGCACTTCGACTACGCCGGCCCCGAGGAACCCCTGGTCAGGCGCGCCGCGATCACGCTCAAACTCTGCGACGACTGGGCCAACGGCTCGCTGGTCGCCGCCCCCACCTCCTCGTTGCCCGCACCGATCGGCGGGATCCGCAACTGGGACTACCGCTACGCCTGGATCCGCGACGCGGCGTTCGCCGTGTTCGCGCTCCGCCGGATCGGCTTCCGGGGCGAGGCCGACGCCTTCCTCGGCTGGGTGCTCGACGCGTTCGAGCAGAGCGGGCGGCCGAGGATCATGTACGACCTCCGGGGCGGCCCGGTGCCCGACGAGGTCGAGGATCCCGAGCTGGAGGGCTACCGGCGCTCCGCCCCGGTCCGCTGGGGCAACGGCGCCGCCGACCAGCGCCAGCACGACGTCTACGGCGAGATCCTGGACTGCGCCGACCAGTGGCTGCTCGCCGGCGGTGAGATCCAGCCCGCGCTCTGGGCCGGCCTGGCCGGGCTCGCCGACGCCGCCGGGCAGAGCTGGCGCCGGCCGGACCAGGGCATCTGGGAGGTGCGCAGCGACGGCCAGGTGTTCACCTACTCGGCCGGGATGTGCCAGGTGGCGCTGGACCGGGCGGCGCAGATCGGTGCGCGGCTCGGCCTGACCGGGCAGGTCGACGCGTGGCGGGCCTCGGCCGACCGGCTGCGCCGCCTCATCCTGGAGCAGTCCTGGGACGAGGGGGCGCAGACGCTGAGCGCGCACCTCGACGGCGGCGGGGCCCTGGACGCCAGCCTGCTCGCGCTTCCGCTGCGCCGGGTCGTGCCGGCCGACCACCCGCGGATGGTGGCGACCACGAAGGCCATCGGCGAGCGCCTGTCGGCCGGCGGCGGGCTGCTGTACCGCTACCGCCACGACGAGTCGCCCGACGGGCTGGCCGGCGACGAGGGCGCCTTCCTGCTGTGCAGCTTCTGGCTGGTCGACAACCTGGTCGGCCAGGGCCGGATCGAGGACGCCGAGGAGCTGTACGCCTCGCTGTGCGCCCGGGCGAGCCCGCTGGGGCTGCTGTCCGAGCAGATCCGCCCGTCCACCGGGGAGTTCATGGGGAACTTCCCGCAGGCGTTCAGCCACATCGGGGTCATCGCCAGTGGCGTGAACCTCGCCCGGGCGAGGGCGGGGGCCCGGACATGATCGAACGGCTGGCCGTCCTCGGTGCGACGGGGGACCTCAGCGCGCGCTTCCTCCTCCCCGCGCTGGCCGCTCTGCGGGCGGCCGGGCACATCGGCGACCGGCTGGAGCTGACCGCCGCCGGCCGGGAGGACTGGGACGGCGCCCAGTACCGGGAGTGGGCCGCCGCGCAGCTCGACCGCCACTGCGGACCCGGCAGTCCGGCCGGGGCCAGGGAGGCGATCGCCGCCTCGGCCGACTACCGGCGGGCCGATGTCACCGACCCCGCCGACCTCGCCCGGGCCGTCGCCGGGGACGGCCCCGTCGCCGTCTACCTCGCCCTGCCCCCGGCCACCTTCCCCCGCGTGGTCACCGCGCTGCACCGGGCGGGCCTGCCCCCGGGCAGCCGGATCGTGCTGGAGAAGCCGTTCGGCGAGGACCTGGCCGGCGCGCAGGAGCTGAACCGGCTGCTCGCCGACCTGCTGCCGGAGCAGGCGGTGTTCCGGGTGGACCACTTCCTGGCCATGACGACCGTTCAGAACGTGCTCGGCAGCCGGCTCGCCAACCGCGTGCTGGAGCCGATCTGGAACAGCACCCACATCGAGGCGGTGGACATCGTCTGGGACGAGACGCTGGCGCTGGAGGGCCGGGCCGGCTACTACGACGGTGTCGGGGCGCTGAAGGACATGGTGCAGAACCATCTGCTGCAGCTGCTCTGCCTGGTGGCCATGGAGCCGCCGATCACCCTCGGCGAGCGGGACCTGCGCGACCGCAAGGTCGACGTGCTGCGCTCCGTGCGGCCGCTGACCGAGGACGATGCCGTGCGCCGCACGCGCCGGGCGCGCTACCTGCCCGGCCGGGTCGGCGGCCGGGCCGTCCCCGCGTACACCGACGAGGACGGTGTGGACCCGCAGCGCGGCACCGAGACCTTCGCCGAGGTCGAACTGGAACTGGACAGCTGGCGCTGGGCCGGCACGCGGTTCCGGCTCCGCAGCGGCAAGGCGCTCGCCGCGGACCGCAAGGAGGTCGCGGTGCGGCTGCGTGCGGTCCCCCACCTCCCGTTCGGCCACAGCGGGGAGGCGCTGCCCAATGTGCTCCGCTTCGGACTGGAGCCGGAGGGGCTGGCGCTGGATCTGACAGGCATCGGCGCCCAGGCCCACGCCTTCACGCCGCTCTCGCTGACGGCACGGATGGAGCCGCCCGACCTGCCGGCGTACGGGCAGCTCCTGCTGGACGTCCTGACCGGGGACCCGGCGCTGTCCATCCGCGGCGACGAGGCGGAGCAGGCGTGGCGGGTCCTCACCCCCGTCCTGGCCGCCTGGGAGCGCGGCCTCGTCCCGTTGGAGGAGTACCCGGCGGGTTCGGACGGTCCGCCCGCGCGTCGGCCCCACGACGGCGGCCGGCAGCGCTGAGACGGACCGGCCGACATGTCCCGCACCGAGCACCGCGCGCACTGCCTGGTGGTCATGGGCGCCTCCGGCACCGGCAAGACGACGGTGGCCCGCCTGCTCGCGGCGCGGCTGCACATCCCCTTCGCCGACGCGGACGACCTGCACCCGCCGGCCAACATCGCCAAACTGTCGGCGGGCATCCCGCTCGACGACGAGGACCGCCGCCCCTGGCTCGCGGAGGTCGGCCGCTGGCTGCACGAGCGCGGCACCGCGGGCAGCGGCGGCGTGGTGGCCTGCTCCGCACTGAAGCGCCGCTACCGGGACGCCCTGCGCGAGGCCTGCCCGGACGCCTTCTTCCTGCACCTGACGGCCGACCACGACCTCCTGGCGGACCGGTTGCGCGGACGGACCGGCCACTTCATGCCGCTGTCCCTGCTCGACTCCCAACTCGCCGCCCTCGAACCGCTCCAACCGGACGAGCCCGGCGCCGCACTGGACGCCGGGCCGGCCCCCGGCACCCTCGCGGAGCGGGCGGTGGACCTGCTGCCGCGTCAGTGACGGGCGGGAACGCCCGACTCGCCGGGAGGTCCTCCGGTGCGGTGCGGGCCGGCCGGCCGGCCGGCCGGGCGAGCGTGTCGAGGGCGCCGGCGAGGACCTGGAGGGCCCTGCCGGCGGAAACCGCCCGGGGTCGCGGCCCGGCCTCCCCACGGTGAGCACCGCAGACCCCTCCCGCTCCGTACCGACCCACCGCGTGCCGGCCCGGGACCGGCCGCCCGGCACCACCGGAGCACCGGACCGACTGGAACCGCTTCGTCCGCCAGGTCGTGCCGGTGCCGGGACCGCGGGTCGGCCGGGGGCCGCCATGAGAACGTAGGAGGTCTCCGGCGGCTGTGAGGTGGGTGCGTGACTGGCGTGACGAGGCTGGTGCCGGCGTCCCTGCGCGGGTACCGGCGGGCGTGGCTGGGCCGGGACGTGCTCGCGGGGGTGACGCTGTCCGCGGTCGCGATCCCCGAGGTGATGGGGTACACCTCGATCGCCGGGATGCCCATCGTCACCGGTCTGTACACGCTGATCCTGCCGGCCGTCGCGTTCGCCCTGCTGGGCTCGTCGAAGCTGCTCGTCGTCGGTGCGGACTCCGCCACGGCGGCGATCCTCTCCGCCGGCCTGCTGGGGCTGGGGGTCACCGGCCTGACCCCGGGCTCACCGCACTGGATCGCCCTGGCCGGGCTGACCGCCCTGATGGCGGGCGGCCTGCTGGCCGCCGCACGGCTGTTCCGGCTCGGCTTCCTCGCGGACTTCCTGTCGGCGGCCGTCCTGATCGGCTTCCTGACCGGCGTCGGCATCCAGGTGGCGACGGCTCAGATCCCGGACCTGCTGGGCATCCCCAGGGGGCAGGGCAACTGGTTCCAGCAGCAGTGGTCCTGGCTGACCCACCTCGACGACATCGCCTGGCCGACCTTCGCGTACGGCGCCGCCACGATCGTGATCATCCTGCTGTTCAAGCGGTTCCTGCCCAGGTTCCCCGGTTCCGTCGTGGCGGTGGTCGCGCTGATCGCCCTCTCCGCGGCGACCGGTGCCGCCGGCCACGGGGTCGCCGTCGTCGGCTCCGTCGAGGGCGGCTTCCCGCCGCTCGGCCTGCCGTCCGGGCTGACCCCCGGCGATGTGTCCCAGGTCTTCTCCGTGGCGGCCTCCTGCTTCGTGCTGATCCTGGCGCAGAGCGCGGCCACGTCGCACAGCTTCGCGACGCGGCACGGCGACAGCGTCGACATCAACCGCGACCTGGTCGGCCTCTCCGTCGCCAACATCGCCGCCGGGCTCAGCGGGACCTTCGTCGTCAACGGCTCCCCCACCAAGACGGAGATCCTCGACCAGCAGCGCGGCCGGACGCAGGTCGCCAACCTCACCATGGCGTTCGTCTCGCTGCTGGTCGCGCTGGTCCTCACCGGTCTGCTGGCCGACATGCCCCTCGCCGTGCTGGCCGGGATCGTGTTCCTGGTCGGCCTCGGGCTGGTCGACGTACGGGGCCTGCGGCAGATCTACGCCCGGCGCCGCAACGAGTTCGTCATCGCCGTCGCGACCGCCTTCGCGGTGTTCGGCATCGGCGTCGAGCAGGGGGTCCTGCTGGCCCTCGTCCTCTCCCTGTTCGAGGTCATCCGGCGGGAGTACCGGCCCAAGGACTTCGTGGTCGGGGTCACCGAGGCGGGCGAGCCCACGTACACGGCCGCCGAGCCCGGCATCGAGAGCGCGCCGGGCCTGATCGTCTTCCGCTTCAACGCGGAGCTGTTCTACGCGAACGCGAGCCGCTTCGCCGACGAGGTCAAGGCCCTCGTCGACGACGCACCCGATCCGGTGCGCTGGCTGGTGCTCGACGCCGCGGGGATCGCCGACGTCGACTACTCCGCCGGGGTCCGCCTGGGCAGCCTGCTCGACTTCCTCGCCGCACGCAGCGTCACCTTCGTCCTCGCCCGCCCCGACCCCGCCCTGGTGGACACCCTGAAGGTCTACGGGCTGTGGCAGCGGATCCCGTCCCGGTACGTCTTCGGCAACCTGATCGACGCCATCCGGGCCTACCCCGCGGACGGGCCGGCCGCCGGCTGACCTCGGTCCCCGAGGCCGCGGAGGCGGCCGCCGCCCTCGGCGGGGCGTGAGCGGCGCGCGGGCCGGCCGATCGCCGCGGGGTGGACCGCCCGCCGTGGGCGGATCCTCACCCGCGGTTCACCCGGCCGGCCTGCCGCCCGGCGGGTTCGTCGACTGGCACTGCCGCTCCCGCGACGGGGCCTTCTTGCGGACGGCCCGCCAAGTCCGTTCGCGCGGCGGTGTCGTGGTCCCGGCGCGCCCGTTCCGCCCGTACGTGGCCTGCCAGTGGAAGTTCGGCTACGAGGGCGCGGACGCGGTCGAGGTGTGGAACGGGCCGTGGACCTGCGACGACGAGTCGGCGGTGGACGGCTGGGCCGCCCGGCAAGGGCAACAGCACGGGCCCCGACCTGCCGTGGGGGCCGATGGCCGCACTCACCAACCCGGTGTTCCTCCGGGGCAGCGGAGGCCGCGGCGGGGGCGGCGGCGGGCGGTAGCCCGGGCAGTGCCCCACAGCCCGTCGGGACCCCTCCCCGAGCCCTTCCCCCGCGCCGCTGACCAGCGAGAATAGCGAGTTCCCGGCGGCGTACTAGGCTGAGGACATGGGCCGCTACGAGCCACCGCACGGCGCGGACCGGCTGCGGCGCTTCGCCCGCGCACTCGCCGCAGACCCGGTGGAAACCCTCCTCTACCTACCGGAGGAGATCAGTCGGCGCCACGAGTACCGGGTGGCGTACGACGTCGACACCGGGTGGGAGGAACACCTGCACCGCCTGCTCGGGGCGCCCTGGCCGTGCCCGGAGACACCGCACGCCGCCGAACTGTGGGCGTCCGTCGGGCGGGAACTGCACCAGGGCGGGCTGGCGTTCGGGCGGCACACCTACGGCGGCTACAGCGACGCGGACGAGTCGCTCGCCCGGGCGGTGCGGTGCGTGGTGCTGCACCGGCGGGCCGAGGTGGTGGTCGAGACGGGGGTCGCCCGCGGAGTGATCAGCCGGTACGTGCTGGAGGCACTGGAGCAGAACGGGCGCGGCCACCTGTGGAGCATCGATCTGCCGCACCCCTTCCACCCCGGCCTCCATCCGGAGACGGGCGCGGCCGTACCCGCCCGCCAGCGCCGGGAGTGGTCGTACATCGAAGGCTCCAGCCGGCGGCGGCTACCGGCGCTCGGAAGGAAGTTGGGGCGGGTGGACGTGTTCGTCCACGACAGCCTGCACACGGCGCGCAACACCCGGTTCGAGATGGACCGGATCGGCCGGGTCCTGGCACCGGACGGCGTCATGCTCATCGACGACATCAGCACGCACCAGGGCTTCGCCCTCTGGACCCGGTCCGCCGACGGCATCAGCACTCTGGTCTGCCCGTCCGCAGACGGCGAGGGGCTCTTCGGGGTGGTCTGCGCCAACGGCGCCTGACGCATCGGGGCCGCTGCGTCCCCGGGCTGCCGGTGCCGACCGCGGCCGGCCCGCGATCGGCACCGGAGCGCCGCGCGCGGGCCGTCAGACTGCCGGCTGCTGCTGGGTGACGCAGTGGATGCCGCCGCCGCCCGCACCGAGGTAGTCGATGTTGAGCTGCTCGACGGTGCGGCCGGGGAACAGCCGCGCCAGGGCGGCCCTGGCCGCGGTGTCGGCAGAGGTGTCGCCGAACTGCGCCGAGATCACCGCGCCGTTGCAGACGTAGTAGTTGGCGTAGGAGGCGACGAAGTCGGCGTTGGTGGAGCGGATCTTGTAGTAGTCGGGACCCTGGATCCTGGTCACGCCGATCGGGCCCCCGGAGGCGGTCGTCGAGGCGGAGAGGATCTGGTACTGCTGGCGGGCGTCCTGCGCCCAGACGTCGGTGTCGCTCGCGAGCGGCATCTGGACCGCGCCGGAGCCGGGGGCGAGGAAGCGCGAGGTCGCGTCGACGTGGTCGTCGGTGATGTCCTGGCCCGCGATGCCGGTGAACCAGATCACCTTGGAGGCGCCGTAGGCGGCGCACATCGCGGCCTCGAGCTGGGCCTGGGTCCGGTTGGGGTTGCGGTTGCCGTTGATGATGCTGCTGCGGGTGGCCATCAGGGTGCCGGCGCCGTCCTGTTCGATGGCGCCGCCCTCGGCCACCAGGCCGGCCGCGGTGTACGGCACGCCGACGTAGGCGGCGATCCGCTGCGCGACGAGGGCGTCGTTGGCGTGGGTCTGCCGGCCGCCCCAGCCGTTGAAGTTCAGGCCGACCGCGTCCAGTCCGCCGGATCCGTCGGTGCGGAAGACCGCGCCTGTGTCGCGCATCCAGCAGTCGTCGACGGGGATCGTGGTGATCACGGTGACCGCGGAGCCGCACATCGAGCGGGCCTTGGCCGCACTGACCGGGTTGGCGCACATGACGACCGGCTCGTACGTGGCGATGGTCTTGGCGATCAGCGCGATGTTCGACTGCACACCGCTGAGCTTGGACTTCCAGATCGTGCTGCTGTCGGGCCAGGCCATCCAGGTGCGGGTGTGGCGGACGTCCTCGGCCGGGACGGCGAAGGCGCCCGCGAGGGACGGGGCCGCGCCCTGCCCGGCCGCCGTGCCGGTCGCCGCCAGGGCGGCGGAGCCGGTCGCGGCGGTCACGGCCGCGCCGGCGGCGGCCAGTCCGGCGGCTGCGAGGAACTGCCGCCTGCCCAGGGATCTTCCCTCGGACGTGTGGGGGTTCATCCGGAATCTCCAGTCAACTGCCCGTCGGGGTAACGGGATTGGATGGAACGCTATAACTGACCAAGCGCTCGGTCAATTACTCGCGCAGGAATCGGCGCGACGGATCCGGCCGAGTGCGCCGACCGCGATCCACCGCACGGCGATCACCGGCGACGCCGCACGGAACGGCCGTTACAGTTGCGCCATGGCGACGCGCGAGAAGGACCGGAGCACCGAGGCCCCCGGCAGCAGGAAGCCCGGCGGAGCCCGGGCGGCCAAGGGCGAGCAGACCCGGGCCCGGCTGATCGCCGCCGCGCGGACCCTGCTGGCCGGCGACACCGCCGGTCGGTTCACCACGCGCAACGTCGCCGCCCTCTGCGGGGTGTCGCACGGGATGTGCCACTACCACTTCCAGGACCGCACCGACCTGATCGTCGCGGTGATCGAGGACATCCGGCCGGAGTGGATCGCCCCGCTGGAGGAGGCGGTGGACGGACCGGGCGCCTTCGCGGACCGCGCCGAGCGGGTCATCGGCCTGCTGACCCGCCCGGAGAGCCCGGACCTGGCGCACCTGCACTCCGCGCTGCACTGGCTCGCCCTCAACGACGAGCGCGTGCGGGTGAGCCTGGAGGCGGAGTACGGGCGCTGGCGCTCCTGCTTCGTCCGGCTGTTCGGGGTGCTGGCGGACGAGCGCCCCGGCGGGCTCGACCCGCGTCCGCTCGGCGAGGCCTTCGCGGCGGCCGTGGACGGGCTCGCCGCCGTCGCCTCGCTCGGCTCCGCGGTGGACGCCGGGGCCGTGCTGCGGACGCTGATGGCCTCGCTCTCGGCCGACCGGGCCTGAGCCGGGCCGGCCGATGCTGACCGGCCGGTCAGGGTGCGGTGCGGCGCACGATGCCGTCCGGGCGAATTCCGCCATGGGTGCCGCGCCCCGGCAGGACACCCCTGCCGCGCCGGGACGCGGCGGTCTACAGGGCGCGGCGCGCGGCGGCGATCCGGTCGGGATCCCAGCCGGGCCGGGGTACGGACTCCAGCAGGAGCCGGGTGTAGGGGTGCCGGGGGTCGGCGAGGACCTCGGCGGTGGGACCGGCCTCGACGATCCGTCCGTGGCGCATCACGATCACGTCGTCGGTGATGCACCGGACGACACCCAGGTCGTGGGTGATGAAGAGGTAGCCGATGCCCGTCCGTTCGCGGATGTCGGCGAGCAGGTTGAGGACCTGGGCCTGAACGGAGACGTCGAGGGCGGCGACGGCCTCGTCCAGGACCATGACGGCCGGCTCGACCGCCAGGGCGCGGGCGATGGCGACGCGCTGGCGCTGCCCGCCGGAGAGCTGCCGGGGCAGGGCGTCGGCGGCGCGGGTGCCGAGGCCGACCTGGTCGAGGAGTTCGGCGATGCGGCTCGCGTGGTCGGCGTCCGGGAAGTGCAGGCGCAGGGTCTCGCGCAGCACGGCCTGGACGCCGGTCCTCGGGTCGAGGGACAGGTACGGGTCCTGGAAGACCATCTGGACCTCGCGCGCGCGGGCGATCCGCTCGGCCCGCCCGCGGGCGCGGCCGGTGCGGACGCGGCCCTGGACGACCACCCGGCCCTCGTCGGCCTGTTCGAGTCCGACGACGATGCGGGCGGTGGTGGTCTTCCCGGAGCCGGACTCGCCGACGATGCCGAGCGATCCGCCGGCCGCCAGGGTGAAGGAGACGTCGTCGACGGCCGGTACGCCGCCGAAGCTGCGGCGCAGCCCGGTGACCTCCAGCACGTTCCCCGAAGTCCGTTGCGGGGCGACGGACTCGGGTGCGTTCTTACGCACGGGTGGCGCTCCCTTCGAGCCGGTCGCTGTGGTGGCAGGCGGCGAGGTGCCCGGGGTCCCCGGGCGCCGGCACCGGCTCGGGTGCCCGGTCGCGGCAGAGGCCGGTGGCGAGGCCGCACCGGGCGGCGAACGCGCAGCCGGTCAACTCCTCGCGCAGGTCCGGTGGTTGGCCGTCGATGGCGGCAAGCCGGCGCTGCGGGGCCTCCAGGCGCGGGGTGGACGCGAGGAGTGCCGCGGTGTACGGGTGCCGGGGGCGGGCGAACAGGGCGTCGGCGGGGCCGGTTTCGGCGATGCGGCCGGCGTACATGACGTGGACGCGGTCGCTGATGGCGGCGGCGAGGCCGAGGTCGTGGGTGACGAAGAGCAGGCCGGTGCCGAAGCGCGTCCGCAGCCGGTCCAGGAGGGAGACGACCTCGGCCTGGGTGGTGACGTCGAGGGCGGTGGTGGGCTCGTCGGCGAGCAGGAGCGCGGGGTCGCCCATCAGGGCGGCGGCGATCATCACGCGCTGGAGCATGCCGCCGGAGAGCCGGCCGGGACGGGCGGCCAGGACGCCGGCGCCGAGGCCGACGGCTTCGAGGAGTTCGGCGGCGCGCCGGTTGGCCTCCGCCTTGGTCATCGCCCCGGTGAGGGTGACGCCCTCGGTGAGGTGGTCGCCGATGCGCCGCAGCGGGTTGACGGCGGCGCGCGGGTCCTGGAAGACCATGGCGGCCCGGCGGTTGCGCAGGGTGCGCAGCCGGTCGGCGTTCATGGTCAGGACGTCCTCGCCGTCGACGAGGACGCGGCCTTCGGTGGCGGCCCCGGGCGGGAGCAGGCGCAGGACGGTGCGGGAGGTGAGGGTCTTGCCGGACCCGGATTCGCCGACGAGGGCGACGGTCTCGCCGGCGGCGACGGTGAGGTCGACGCCGTCGAGGACGGGACGGGCGGTGCCCGGCAGGCGGAGCCGCAGCCCCTGGATGTCGAGTGCGTTCATCGCTCCCTCCTGGCGACCCGGTCGGCCCAGCGTTCACCGACGACGTTGAAGGCGACGACGGTCAGCACGATGAGGGCGCAGGGCAGGACGGCGGAGAGCGGGTAGCCGTGCTGGATCGCGGTCTGGCCGTCGAAGACCGCGCGGCCCCAGTCGGGGGTCAGCGCGGGGACGCCGAGCCCGAGGAAGGAGAGGCCGGCCAGGTCCATGAGGGCGTAGCCGAAGTTGATGGTGGATTGGGCCAGCACGACGGGGGCGATGTTCGGGACGACGTGCCGCAGGCAGATCTGCAGGGCGGAGTGGCCCTGGACCTGGTGGGCGGCGACGTAGGGCCGCGTCCGTTCGGCGAGCACCAGGGAGCGGGTCAGTCTGCCGACGTAGGGCAGGTAGGCGATCGCCAGGGCGATGACGGGGGCGAGCAGGCCCTCTCCCTGGACCGAGACGATCAGGATCGCCAGCAGCATGCCGGGGAAGGCGAAGACCAGTTCGGTCGAACGGGAGAGCACCGAGTCCAGCCAGCCGCCGCGCCAGGCCGCGACGACGCCGACGGCGACACCCGCGACGGTGGAGAAGGCGACGACGCCGAGCGGGCCGAGCAGCGAGGTCCGGGCGCCGAGCAGCAGCCGGGACAGGGTGTCGCGTCCGGCCGCGTCCACGCCGAAGGGGTGGCCCGCGGAGGGGCCGGCGAGGGCGTTGCCGAGGTCGACCCCGTTCGGGTCGTACGGCGCCAGCCAGGGGGCGAGGACGGCCGCCGCGACGACCAGGACGGCCAGGGCGAGGCAGATCGGGTAGAGCGGTGCGCGGACGGCCTTGAGGCGGCCGAGTCCTGGCCGGCCGGTGAGGGCGGTGACGCTCATGCGGCGGACCCCCTCGATCCGAGGGTGACCCGTGGGTCGACCAGCGGGTGGATCAGGTCGACGACGAGGTTCACCGTCATGAACAGGGCGACGATGATCAGGGAGATGGCCTGGACGGTGGGGAAGTCCTTGGTGGTGGTGGAGAGTTCGAGGAGCTGGCCGATGCCCCCGATGCTGAAGGCGGACTCCACCAGGATCGTGCAGACCAGCAGGGTGGAGACGATCAGGCCGCCGGTGGTCAGCACGGTGCCCAGCGCGTTGCGGAACACGTGACGGCGGATCACCTGGTGCTCGGGCACGCCCCGGCTGCGGGCGACGGCCACGTGTTCGCTGTCGAGGGCCTCCAGCATCGCGGAGCGGGTGACCCGCGCCAGCATGCCGATCAGGTACAGCGCGAGCGCGATCGACGGCAGCGTCAGGTGCCACACCATGTCGCCGAGGCCCTCCCCCGCCCCGCTGCTCGGGAACCAGCCCAGCTTCACCGCGAACAGACCCTGGAGCAGCACGGCGGCGACGAAGGACGGGGTGCCGACGGCGAAGGTGGTGGAGACCAGGATCGCCGAGTCGGTCGCGCCGCCGCGCACCGCGCCGATCCAGCCGAGGGCCAGCCCGGCGGCCGCCACGACCACCAGGGCCATGGCGACCAGCAGCAGGGTGGCGGGCAGCCGGTCCGCGAGCAGCGCGGACACATCGGTGCGGTAGGTGATGGAACGGCCGAAGTCGCCCTGCAGCACCTGGCCGAGCCAGCGGAAGTACCGTACGAGGAACGGGTCGTTCAGGTGGTACTGCTCGTTGATCGCCTTCAGGGCGGCCGGGGAGGCCGACCGCCCCGAGAGCAGGAAGCTCGCCGGGCTGCCCGGCGCCAGGTACATCGCGCCGTAGACCACGAACGAGGCGCCGAGCAGGGTGGCGGCCATCTCCAGCAGCCGCCGTCCGGCGAATCTCAGGAAGCTCACCGTGCAGCCCCCACGTCGGCGGCCCACGGGTAGTACAGGTACGCGACGGTGGTCGGCGCACCGGTGATCCGCTTGTTCAGGAACATCGCGGTCGGCCACTCGGCCACCGGGATCCACAGCAGCTGCTCGGAGGCGGTCCTCTGCAGTTCCGCCTCGATCGCACCGCGCGCCGCCGGGTCGTACGCGGCCGTGGCCCGGTCGACCAGGTCGTCGTAGGCCTTGGCGCTGTAGCCGGCGAAGTTCTGGTAGGCGCCGGTCCGGAAGTTGGCCAGCAGGTCGAGCGGGTCGGTGACGGAGTCGTAGTACGTCTCCGGGAACATGTCGAGGCCCTCGCGCGCCTTGGCGTCGGTGAACAGCGAGGTGAACGCGTTCGGGGCGATCGTCTTCAGCCGGACGTCCAGGCCGATCCGCGCACCGGCGTTCTGGACGGCGGTGGCGAGCAGGGACACGTCCTGGCCGATGGTGCTGGTGGCGATGGTCAGGGTCCTGCCGGTGGCGCCGGCCTCCCGGACGAGGGCCTTGGCCTGCTCGATGTCCTGCGCGGTGGGCGCGAGGCCGGTGAAGGCGGCGGTGCGGACGCTGTCCGGATACGCCGCCCATACGGCCCTGGTGGTGAGGGAGCCCGTGGTGGCGCCGGCCCCGCCGAGGCCGGTCCGGACGAAGCCGGAGCGGTCGAGGGCGAGGGAGAGCGCACGCCGCACCCGCACGTCGCCGAGCGCGCCCTTCATGCTGGTGACGTTCACGTTGACGGTGCTCAGGCCCTCGCCGAAGTACAGCGTGCCCACCCCGCTCCTGCTCAGCCGGTCGTAGCTCTCGGTGGGGATGAGGTAGCCGCCGTCGACCTCGCCGCTCAGCATCGCGTTGGTGCGCGCCGACGGATCGGTGAGGAAGCTGAACACCGCTTTCGCGGACTTCGCCTTCGTGCCCCAGTAGCCGTCGAAGCGCCGCAGCTCGATCGACTGGCCCTTGTTCCAGGCGCCGAGCCGGAACGGGCCGGTGCAGTCGAGGCTGCCGGACGTACCGTAGTCCTTGCCCGCCGCCTCGACCCCGGCCTTGGCGGCGACCACGCCGGCCGCCGTCGCCATGTACTGCGGGAACTGCGAGTCCGGCCGCTTGAGCCGGACGGTGACCTGGAGCGGGCCGGTCCCGGTGACGGTGTCGACGTTCTGGAACACCTGGGCCCAGGCGGCGGCGTTGTCCGGGTTCATCTGCCGGCCGAGGCTGTACACCACGTCGTCGGCGGTCATCACCGACCCGTCGTGGAAGTGCACTCCGGGGCGCAGGTCGTAGACCCAGGTGGTCGGGTCCGGGTTGGACGCCTTCTGCGCCAGGCCCGGGGCGAGGGTGAGCTGCGGCGTCCACCGCATCAGGCTCTCGCAGACGTTGGACAGGATGGTGTTCTGCGGGTAGTCGAACGCCATGGTGTAGTCCAGCGTGGGCGGTTCGGCGTAGAGGGCCCAGGTGAAGGAGTCGATCCCGCCCTTCGCGGGCGGGGTGGACGCCGACAGCCGGTGGCCGGACTCCTCACCGGACGTGCCGGTGGCGGGCGGGCCGGCGCAGGCGGCGATCAGCGCGGCGGAGGACAGCACGGCGGTGGCGAGGGCGAGCCGGCCGCCGCCGGCTCTCGGTGATGCGGTGGGGGGCATCGGGGTACTCCCGTTCAAGGGCGCCGGGTGGCCGGCGCGGGGTGGGGTGGTGCGGGCCTGGGCGCTATGCGGACGTGCGGGCCGCCGGGATCTGCTGGGTGATGCAGTGGACGCCGCCGCCGCCGAACGCGACGACGCGGGCCCGCACGCCGACGACCCTCCGGCCGGGGTACGCGGCGGCGAGGACGGCGAGCGCGCCCTCGTCCTCGGGGTGGTCGGCAACGGGGACGACGATGCCGCCGTTGGCGATGTAGTGGTTGAGGTAGCCGACCTCGGTGTGCTTGCCGTCGACCTCGACGAACGCGGCCTGCGGGACGTCGACGATCTCGAACGGCCGGCCCTGCGCGTCGGTGGAGTGCTCCAGCACCGTCCGGTTGGCCCGCATCCGGACGTAGTCGGGGTGCGCGGGGTCGGCCGGCAGCTGCACGACGACCTTGCCGGGGGCGGCGAAGGCGCAGACGCCGTCCACGTGCCCGTCGGTCTCGGTGTCCAGCAGCCCGCCGTACGGCAGCCAGATGACCTTGGTGACGCCGAGGCGCGCCTTGAGCTCGGCCTCGATCTCCGTGCGGCTCATGCCGGGGTTGCGGTTGGGGTGCAGCAGGCACTGCTCGGTGGTGATGAGGGTGCCCTCGCCGTCCACGGTGATCGCGCCGCCCTCGAGGATCATCTCGGAGCGGATCGCCTCGACCTCCAGGTGCTTCAGCAGCAGGGCGCTGACCTCGTCGTCGGCGTCCCACGGAAAGTGCTTGCGGCCCCAGGAGTTGAACCGGAAGTCCACGCCGGCCCGGCGGCCCTGCTCGTCCAGGACGAAGATCGGTGCGGAGTCGCGGAACCAGGAGTCGTCCATCGGCAGCTCGATCACCGTGACGCCCCGGTCGCCGCACATCGTGCGGGCCTCCTCGCCGTGGCCGGGCGGGGCGACCATGGTCACCGGCTCGAACTCGGCGATGGCGCGGGCCACCAGGGCGTACTCCTGCTTGGCCTCGGCGAGGACCTCGCCCCACAGCTCCGGGCGGACGGGCCAGGCCATCAGGCAGCCCTCGTGCTCGGTCCACTCGGCCGGCATGCGGAAAGTCATAGCGGATTCCTTCGGTTGGGGAGGGGGTGGTCCCGTCGGGGGACGGAAGCGGCGTGCGCCCGGTGAACGTCCGCGAGCGGTACGGGCCTGCTCAGCCGGCCGGCGGGACGACCGGCTGCGACTGGGTCGAGCAGTGGATGCCGCCACCGCCGCCGGCGGTCGGGCTGGTGGCAGCACGTGCGCTGACCGGGAGGGCCGCGCCGAGGGCGAGTGCGGGAACGGCCGCCGCACCGAGCTTGAGGAGGCTCCGCCTGGAGGTTTCCGGCAGGTTCATCGAGATCTCCCTGGAGTGAGGGCGGGAGGTGTGGTGTGCCGCACATCCTCCATCGAACTGAAAATTCAGTCAAGATGTGAGGGCCGGTGACGCTCGCGGGACACCTCGGCTCCGCCGCCGGCGCAGGCGATCCACTCAGGCAGGACCTCAGCAATCCGCCCCGAGCAGGGATGCTGTCCGACCGGGCCAGTGCGGCCACATACTGAGAATCCGATCAGGAAACTGCCCCTGATCGACCCGGTCCGGGTAGAGTGGCCGTCCATGTCGGATCGTCGAACAGAGATACTCAGGGCCGCGACCCGCGTCATCGCCCGACGCGGCGTACGCGGGCTGCGCGTGGAAGAACTGGCGGCGGAGGCGGCGGTCTCGACCTCGCTGATCTACTACCACTTCGGCGACCGCGCCGGGATCCTCCGCCGGACCCTGGAGTTCATCAACGACCGCGCCGACCGCTACACTGCCGAGCGCATCCCGGGGAACGATCCGTCCGGCCCCCGCAACGACCTGGAACAGGCCCTGCTCCTGGAGCTCCAGGACATCCCCGAGGTCAGGGAGAACAGCACGGCCTGGGGGGAGTTGAGGGCGAGCACCGTCTTCGACCCGGACCTCCGCAAGGAGCTGGCCAGGGCCACTCACACCTGGGTCCACGAGATCGCGGAACTGCTCGGCCGGGCCAACCCGGCCGGCACCGCCCCCGCGCACGCAGCCGCCGCCGAACGGCTCACCGCACTGCTGGAAGGCCTGAGCGTCCGATGGCTCAGCGGCTCACTCCCCCTGCAGCACGCACGCCGCCTGCTCCGGGAGGCGATCGAGGTGGAACTGGCCCACGGCCGCGCTCGGACTACTAACTGAAACTTCAGTTACTGGCAATGACTATCGGAGGAGTTCGCAGAAGCGGTCCATGGCGCGGTCGGCGCGGTGGCGGTCCCCGGTGGTCGTGAGATCGAACAGGAGGCCCCGGATGACGGCCATGACCAGAGTGGGAGTCATGGTGTCGTCGGCGCCGGCGGCGATGCCGCGGAACGCGGCGCCGAGGGTGTCGAACCAGCCCGTGATCGCCTCGCCCCGGTCCGGGTAGTTCTCGGGGTGCGTCAGTCCGTCGGCGTGCACCTCGAAGATCAGCCGCACGTACGGAGCGCGCTCGGGTGCGCTGATCCAGGCCCAGATGCCGCGCAGGCGCTCCTCCGGGGAGGCCGCCCCTGCCGGGAGGTCCCCGGCCAACCGTGCCGCGCCGCGACGGCGGGCCTCGGCAAGGACAGCTGCCACCAACTCCTGCTTGCTGCCGAAGTCGTAGAGCAGCATCCGCGGGCTGGTATCGAGGGCCGCAGCCAGCGGACGCAGACTCAACCCGGCCAGGCCGTGCGCCAGCACGTAGTCGGTCGCCCGCGTCAGCACGGCTTCCCGCCGGGCGGGATCCGGGGGTCGCCCCACGGTGGACCATCCTCTCGTCCTGCATATCTGAGTCCGCGTCAGTATATGGTACGACTGTTTCAACAAGGGGAAGGAGACGCTCATGCCCTCACCCGACCGGGCGGTCGTCCTGGGCGCCGGAGGCCTCGTCGGCATGGCCTGGACGGCCGGGCTCGCCTGCGGACTGCGCCGCGGCGGGGTGGACCTCGGCAGGGCCGATCTACTCGTCGGCACCTCGGCCGGGGCGATCATCGCCGCCCTGCTGGCCACCGGCCAGGACCCGGGCCGGCTCGCCACGCCGGTGCGCCCCGCCGAGTCCGGCAGCACGCCGCCCCAGGTGGACGGGCGCCGGCTGGGCGAGGCGTTCGCCGTACTCGGCGATGCCGCCTCGGACCCGGCCGGGGCCCGGCGCCGAGTGGGCCGCATCGCGGTCGCTGCCGAGACCGGCCCCGAGCAGGCCCATATCGCCCGGATGCGTGCCATGGTCGGCACGGACCAATGGCCGGATCGGCAACTGCTCATCCCCGCGACGGACACCGAGTCCGGCGAGCAGGAGGTCTTCGACGGCGCGAGCGGCGCACCGCTCTCCTGCGCCGTCGCGGCCAGCACGGCCTTCCCCGGCATCTACCCGCCGATCACCGTCGACGGCCGCCGCTACATGGACGGCTCCCTGCGGTCGGCGACCAACGCCGCACTGGCCGCCCGGGCCCGCACGCTCGTGGTGATCGACCCGCAGGCGCACCTGTTCCCGGACGAGTTGCTCCATCAGGAACTGGCGATCGCCGCAGCGGACACCGTGGTGACCGTCGAGCCCGATCCGGCATCACTGCGCGCCTTCGGCCCGGACCTGAACGACCGCACGGCCTGGGAGCCTGCCTACCGGGCGGGACTCCGCCAGGCCGCCGACGCCACGGAGCAGCTCCGCCTCGTGTGGAGGACCGGATCCGGCACGGACCGGCACCGCGTCCGGGATCTCGACGGGGAGGGCGTCGGCATGCCGACGACCGGTTGACCCCTGGTGAATGATGAGGCCGTGATCTCCGAGGAACGCGCCGTCGAGCTCATCGGCTCCTTCTTGGCCAGGGAGCTGCCGACGTGGCCGTGGAGGGGTCCTGCCCCCACACCGGACATCTACCACGTGGGGGAACGCACGGTCGGCTGGCTCGTCTTCTGGCGCTCGGCGGAGCAGGCCCGCGCCCGTGACCGGCGCGGCAGTTTCGTCGGCGGTCACTACCTGGTGGACCGGCACGACGGGAGCATCCACTACGTGCCCTCCGTGTGGTGGGAGGACGAAGGCGGGGAGGAGCAGTACCTCCTGCAGACCAAGGGCATCAGACCACCCGATCCACGGGCCGCCGCTGTTCGTGCACTCGTTCACTCTGCCGGCGCCGTGGCCGCGATGAACCACCTGCGCAAGCAGGCCCCGCGACTGAGTCTGCAGGACGCCAAGGCCTACGTCAGAACCGTCCAGGACGGCACCGAACCACCCGAAGAGCCGGCGAACCTGACCCGCAAACAGCCGACGCAGCCGCTTCCCCCCATCGAGACGCTGGCCGGTCCGGTCCGGTAGCGGGCCGGCCGAGAGGTCGATTCCGTCGGGCCCTGTGCAGCGCCGCGGTTGGGGCATGCGCGATCATGACGGGATGGACGCTCGTTTCCTCGGCATCGCCGAGCCGGCCGAAGTCCCGCCGGTCGCGGTCGTGGTGGACGTCATGCGTGCTTTCACCGTGGCCGCCTGGGTCTTTGCCCGGGGGGCGGAGAAGGTCGTTCTGGCCGAGTCGCTGGACCAGGCCCTGGAGCTCAAGGCGCGCCACCCGGATTGGGTGGCACTCAAGGACGGTCCGCCCGAGCCCGGGTTCGACCTGGTCAACTCGCCGGGCCTGCTGCGGTCCGCCGACCTCGGCGGACGAACCGTCGTACAGAAGACCACCGCCGGGACGGTCGGCGCCCTCGCGGTCAAGCAGGCGTCGCTGGTGCTGTGCGCCGGCTTCGTCGTGGCGGAGGCGACGGCTCGCCTCTTGCGGGCACACGCGTGCGACGGCGTCACCTTCGTGGTCACCGGCGAGGAGGGCCGGGCGGACGAGGACCTCGCGTGCGCCCAGTACATCGCTCGCAGGGCCACCGGGGCAGGAACGGACGCAGCCGGGTTCCTCCGTCGCGCCGGCGAGTCGGGCGCCGCCGCCGAGTTGGCGGAAGGGGTGCGCCAAGGGGTCCATCCGGATGACGTCGCACTCTGCCTCGAACTCGACCGGTTCCCCTTCGCCATGGTTGCGGCCTTGGAGGACTCGCTCATGATCCTGCGTCGGCGCGCCGTGCCTCCGGGGTGAGGGAGGAGGGATCCGGTCCGGTCAGAGGAAGTAGAGGCGGCTGAGCGGGACGCTGTCGGCGGGCTCGGAGTGGAGGGCGTCGCCGTCGAGGGAGACTGCGCCGGTGCGGTGGTCGACCTCGACCAGGCCGGTACGGGCGTTGCGGACCATGTCGGCGGGCCCGATCCCCCGGGTGCCGCGGACGGCGACCCTGCGGCGGCGGGTGGTCATGGCGTCGTAGGGCCGGCCGGCGGAGCCCGATTCGGCGGCCGCCCGGCTGACGAAGGCCACCGACAGGTCGGCGGCGGTGGCACCGTGCGCGCCGAACAGCGGTCCCATGACGAGCGGTTGGCAGCTCTCGGTGGCGGCGTTGGGGTCGCCGGTGACGCCGTAGGCAGGGAAGCCGGCCTTGAGCACCAGCTGCGGCTTGGCGCCGAAGTAGGCCGGCCACCAGAGCACGATGTCGGCGAGCTTGCCGATCTCCAGCGAGCCGACCTCGTGCGAGAGGCCGTGTGCGATGGCCGGGTTGACGGTGAGCTTGGCGATGTAGCGCAGCACCCGCTCGTTGTCGTCGTCCGGTCCGTCGCCGTCCAGCGGGCCGAGTTCGGACTTCATCTTGCCCGCGACGGCGAAGGTGCGGCGGACGGTCTCGCCGGCCCGGCCCATGCCCTGGGCGTCGGAGGAGGTGATGCCGATGACCCCGAGGTCGTGCAGCAC
>NZ_JBHWBW010000070.1:0-23830 GCF_042735675.1 Kitasatospora sp. NPDC059571 | reverse complement strand
CCCGGGGGGGGGCGGCGCGGGGCCGGCCGGTCCTCAGCCGCGGGCGGCGCCCCGGGCGCGGGCGGCACGCATGGCCCGGCGGGCGGCCCGGGTGGCGATGGGCGGCAGCACGTCCAGGGCCAGTCGGCGGGCGGCGGAGCGCTGCGCCGGGGCCGGGCTGCTGGCCGCCGTCTTGCCGGTGGGCTGCGGGCCGTCCCAGGCGAGCCGGTAGCAGGTGTGGCCGGCGATGATCTCCTCGTCCATCCGGAAGCCCTCGGCGAGCCAGTCGCGCTTCATCAGCTCGCGCTTGGCCGCCTCCTCGTCGCCCCAGGTGCCGTAGAACTTCTCCGGCGACAGGCAGATCGGCTTCAGGCCGAGCAGGAAGACCGCCTCCCAGACCGCGGCGGCCACCCCGGGGGTGTGCTCGGAGCGGTAGTCGTCCAGGGCGACGATGCCGTCCTTGGCCAGCACGTCCCGGGCGACCAGGATGTCGCCGGCGACGTGCTCGTACAGGTGGGAGGCGTCGATGTGCACGAAGCGGCACGAGTCGGCGGCGACCCGGCCGTCGGCGAGCACGGAGGTGGGCGCCTGGATGACCGTCGGCAGCTCGTTGTGGAAGGCCAGGTAGTTGGTCTCGAAGGCCTGCCGGGTGAGCGTCTTGCGGTACGACATCGCCATCTCGGCGGAGTTCTCGTCGTCCGGGGCCTCGGAGTCGAACAGGTCGCACACGGTGAAGGTCTCGCCCGGCTGCAGGTGCCGGCCGAGCAGGATCGCGCTCCGCCCCAGGTACGCGCCGAGCTCCATCAGGTCCCCCGTGGTGCCGGCCGCCTTCTGCCGGTCCAGCAGCCAGGTGAAGATCTCCTGGTCGGCCTTCCAGAACCAGCCGGGAACGTCGTCCGGGGTGAGCGGGACGCGGGCTGCGGTGGCGGTGTCTGCGCTGGTCACTGGGGTCTCCAGGGGGGACGAACGGAAGCGGGGACGACGGCGGGACGCGTCCTGCGGAGTGTGCCGGACGGCATTGGCGTGAGCCTAGTCACATTAAAGAGTGCCTGACAGGCTCCTGGCATCACTTATCCGCCGCCGCTTCGATCAAGCGGCCCCCCTGGGCGCGCATCCGCTCGCGGGCCGCGGCCGGATCGGCCACCGCCGTCCAGGCGACGCAGTAGAACAGCAGGCGGGCGACGAAGTCCATCCAGAGCAGCAGCGCCACCGGCACCCCGAAGGCCCCGTAGAGGCTCTTGCCGGCCACCGAGCCGAGGTAGGAGGACAGCAGCACCTTGAGCGCCTCGAAGCCGACCGCGCCGATCAGCGCACCCTGCACCAGGCTGCGCCGCGGCATGTCAGTGGTGCCCGCGAAGGGCGCCAGCAGGTAGGCGAAGAGCAGCAGGTCGACGGCGACCGCGATGACGAACCCGGCCACCGCGAGCAGCACCCGGCCGGTGCTGCCGGACAGGCCGATCGCGTCGGCCAGCCGCCGGGTCAGCGTGGTGGCCCCCGCGGAGACGCCCAGCGACAGCAGGCAGACCAGGCCGAGGCCGGCCAGGACGGCGCAGTCCCAGGCCTTGTTGACCACGACGTTGCCGGGCGGGTCGGGCAGCCGCCAGACGGTGCGGATGGCGCCGCGCAGGGTGTTCACCCAGCCGAGTCCGGAGAGCAGCAGCAGGACGCCGCTGATCACGCCGACCGTGGCGGCGTTGGACACCAGGGTGTTCAGGTCGAGCTTGTCGGACAGCCCGGGCGTCTGTTTGGCGATGTCGTTCTGCAGCTCGTGCACCCGGCTGTCGGAGAGCGTCGCGGCGGCGATCGCCAGTGCCACCGTGAGCAGCGGGAACAGCGCGAGGAAGCCGAAGAAGGTGACGGCGCCGGCGAGCCGGTTGCCCCTGGTGTCGGTGAACAGCCGGTAGGCGTACCAGGCGCGGCTCCTGAGCAGGCGGGCCACCAGCGGGCCGACGATCGGGAGCCGGACGAGGAATTCCACGGACACACCCCACTGCATCACCTGAACGAGGGACGGTCGCTCCTGTATACCCCGCGTGCGGGGGCGGTCGACCGCGCCGCTCCGGCCGGTCGGGCGGCGCCCCCTGGGCGGCGCACGCCCCGGACCCGCCCTGGCCCTCGGACCGTCAACGACACCGCCCCGCGCCGGTCACGGCCGGTGCGGGGCGGGCTGGGCGGACGGCGGCGGGCCGTCAGGGGCGGGTGGGCGTCTGCGCGTCGGCGGACGGCCTGCTCTCCGCGGGCCGGTCCTGGGCCGGCGGCTTGGGCGCGCCGGTGACGTCGCGGACGGCGGCGGCGGGCCGGACCCGGCGGGCGGCGCGGGCGGCCAGTCCGCGGGTGCGGGACAGCGCGCGCACGCCCTGGTAGGTGAGGTAGCGGCCGTGGCTGAGCAGTTCCGTCCGCACGCCCTCGGCCCCCGGCGCGGGCCGGTAGCCGGCCGGGCGGAGCCGGGCGCAGTGCTCGGCGGCGCGGCGGAAGAACTCCCGGCGGTCGCCCGGCGGCACCCGGTCGGGGCGGCTCACCACGGTGTTCAGGTGGTGCACCATCCGGCCGAAGACCACGGGGCGCCAGCGCGCGAGGTCCGGCCGGCGGTCGAGGAAGCCGAAGACGAGCGCGTACTGGTCGAAGATGTCGAAGTGCTTGCGGCTGACGGTCGCGAGTATGTTCCCGCCCTGGCGCCGCTGCCGGTAGTGGACGCCGACCCGGTCGAGCACGGTCATGCGCTCGGCGGCGAGCAGGGCCGGAAACGTCCAGGGGGTGTCCTCGTAGTACCCGGCGGGGAAGGTCAGGCCCTGCGCCTCGATCCAGTCCCGCCGGTAGGCCTTGTTCCAGACCACCATCAGCAGGTCGAGCAGGTCGGGGCGCTGGTCGAGGTCGAAGACGTCCGGTCCGGGGCGGGCGAAGATCGGCGCCGAGTTGGAGCGGACGATGCGCCCGTCCCAGTAGGTGCGGGCGTAGTCGTAGACCAGGATCTCCGGGTCGTCGCAGGCGGCGAGGCGGTCCGCGACGGCCTGGAGCAGACCCGGGGTCAGCGTGTCGTCGCTGTCCAGGAAGATCACGTAGTCGCCGGCGGCGACGGCGAGCCCGGCGTTGCGCGCCCGGCCCAGGCCGACGTTCTGTTCGAGGTGCAGGACGCGCACCCGCGGGTCGCGCCCGGCGATCTCGTCCAGGATCGCCCCGCAGCCGTCCGGCGACCGGTCGTCGACGGCGATCAGCTCGAAGTCCGCGCAGGACTGGGCGAGCACCGAGTCGAGGCACTCGGCCAGGTACTCCTGGACCTGGTACACGGGGACGATCACGCTGAAGCGGGGCATTTGCAGCTCATTCTAAGGGGGCGCTCAGCCGGCCGTGATCTCCGGGCGGCAGTCGCCCGGGGACCGGCGAACGGCCAGCCGCAGACTAGCCGTCGGAGCGGGGGCGGCGCACCCCCCGGCCCGGCGGGGAGCCGCCGCCCGCCCTACCATCGGGGCCGGACCGGCCCGCCCAGCGGCGGCCCCGGCCACCCCGTAGGCTCCTGCCAGCCCGTGCGCCGACGACATCCCGAAGAGGCCGACATGCCCGAAGACCGCGAGCCGAAGCAGACCGGCTCCCCCACCGGCGGTGCTACCGCCGACGCCTCCTACACGGAGCGCCTGGTCACCCTGGAGCAGTCCGGCATCAAGCGGCTGCTGCCGACCCAGGCGCCGTACCGGTGGAACCTGCGCCGGCTGAACCTGGGCCGGGTGCTGGACGTCGGGTGCGGGATCGGCCGCAACCTGCAGAACTGCGGCCCCGACAGCGTGGGCGTGGACCACAACGAGGCCTCGGTGGCGACCGCCCGGGCGCGCGGGCTGACCGCGTACACCGCGGCCGAGTTCGAGGCCGACCCGGAGCTCTCCCGGCCGGGCGCGTTCGACAGCCTGCTGGTGGCGCACGTGCTGGAGCACCTGTCGCCGGAGACCTGCAAGGAGCTGTTGACGAGCTACCTGCCGAGCATCCGGTCGGGCGGCAAGGTCGTGCTGATCACCCCGCAGGAGGCCGGCTACCACTCCGACCCGACGCACGTGCGGTTCGTCGACTTCGACGGGCTCCGCGCGCTGGCCGAGGAGGCCGGGCTGCGCATCGATCGGACGTACTCCTTCCCGCTGCCGGAGGCGGCCGGCAAGGTCTTCAAGTACAACGAGTACGTGCTGGTGGGCCTCGTCCCCTGACGGGGACGCGCCGGGGGCGCGGCCGCGGCGGAAGGTAGGATCCCGTACATCTGTGCCGATTCACCCGCGGCCGACGCCCCCGATGAAAGGCCCGCAGCCCCGATGGCCCCTCGACTCTCCGTCGTCGTCCCGATCTACAACGTCGAGCGCTACCTCGAGGAGTGCCTGGACTCCATCGCCGCCCAGACCTTCACCGACCTCGAGTGCGTGATGGTCGACGACGGCTCCAAGGACGGCAGCGCGGCGATCGCCGAGGCGTACGCCGCCAAGGACAGCCGCTTCCGGCTGGTGCGCCAGGAGAACAAGGGCCTCGGTGCGGCCCGCAACACCGGTTACCGGCACATCGCCGAGGGCGGCGAGTTCCTGGCGTTCGTCGACAGTGACGACACCCTGCCGCCGAGCGCCTACGAGCTGATGATCGGCACCCTCGACGAGACCGGTTCGGACTTCTGCACCGGCAACGTCCAGCGCTTCCGCGCCGTGGGTTACTACCAGTCGGGCGGCCACCGCAAGCCGTTCAAGGAGACCCGGCTGCGGACGCACATCACCGAGATCCCCACGCTGGTGACCGACCGCACCGCCTGGAACAAGGTGTACCGGCGCAGCTTCTTCGACGGCGCCGGGATCCTCTACCCCGAGGGCATCCTCTACGAGGACGCCCCGGTCAGCGTGCCGCACCACTACCTGGCGACCAGCGTGGACGTGCTCTCCGAGCCGATCTACCACTGGCGCGAGCGCGAGGTCGGCGAGATGTCGATCACGCAGATGAAGACCAACCCCAAGGGCCTCATCGACCGGGTCACCTCGATGGAGCTCGTCCGGGCCTGGCTGCTGAAGCAGACCGACCCGAAGTTCAAGCGCTACCTGCGCACCTACGACGAGAACAACCTCGTCGAGGAGATCCCGATGTTCTTCTGGTCCGTCCTCGACGGCGACAAGCCGTACCGGGACGCCTACCAGGAGTGCGTCGGGCGGCTGCTGCGCGCGATCGGCCCGGAGCAGATCCGCAAGCTGCGCGCGCCGCTGCGGCTCAAGTACCACCTGACCCTCCAGGGGCGGATGGACGAGTTCGTCGAGCAGATGCGCTTCGAGAAGGACAGCAACGGCGCCGCGCCGGCGCGCGGCCTGCTGCGCGCCTACGCCGACTACCCGTTCCTGCGCGGCGGCCGCAAGAGCGTGCCGGCCGACGTGCTGCGGCTCGACAACGCCCTGGTCATGCGCAGCCGGCTGTACGACGCCGCGTGGCAGGACGGCAAGCTGCGGCTGACCGGCCACGCCTTCCCCGAGCACCTGGGCGTCGAGCACCGCACCGACATGGTCCGGGTCCTGGTGCTGCGCGAGGCCAAGGGCCGCCGGGTGCTGGCCCTGCCCGCGAAGGCGCAGTTCAGCCCGGAGGCCACCGCCAGCTCCCCGCACGACCTGTACAGCTGCGACTGGGCCGGCTTCACCGCCACCGTCGACCCCAAGCGGTTCAAGCACCGCGGCCAGTGGCGCGAGGGCTCCTGGCGGGTGCTGGTCGCCGGCGTCGGCAAGGGCGGCGTCTACAAGGGCCGGATCTCCGGCGGCTGGAGCGACTCCGCCGAGTACCCGCCGGTGCACTGGGTCGACCAGGACGTGCGGATCGTGCCCTGGCTGAAGGACGGCCACCTCAACCTGCGGGTGGAGAAGGTCCGGGTGCGGGCCGCGGCGGTCACCGCCGAACGCGGCACCGTGACCGTGGCCGGCCGCGCCGTCTCCGGCCTCGACCTGGCCGGCGCCCAGCTGCGGCTGCTGCACGTCGAGTCCGACCGCGAGCTGCTCCTGCCGATCGAGCTGGGCGCCCCGGTCGGCCGCGAGGTGCCGTTCACGTCGAGCTTCCCGGTCGCCGAGCTGACCGCCGTCCGCCTCGCCTGGGCCGCGCTGGACCCGGCCTCGGACGAGCGCCTGCGCGACCGCTGGGACACCGAGCTGCGGCTCGCCGACGGCAGCACCGTGCCGGTGGTGATCGACGAGCGCACCCGGCCGGAGCAGCTGGACCTGCCGATCGACGGCGACACCCGCACCCTCCACACCAAGGCCTCCCCCAGCGGGTACCTGCAGTTCAGCGACCAGGTGCTGCAGCCGGTGATCGACGCGATCACGGCCGCCCGGGACACCGAGGGCTTCCTGGTCAGCGGCTCCTTCCCGCTGGGCGGCACGCACGGCTACGAGCTGGTCATCCGGCACCGCTGGCGCGAGGAGGAGCACCGCTACCCGGTGGAGATCACCGACGGCCGGTTCAAGGCCGCGCTGCCGGCCGTGCCGACCGCGACCTTCGCCGGCGAGGTGCCGCTCGCGATGGGCACCTGGGAGGTGTTCTTCCGGCCGGTCGGCGCCGCGCCCGACACGCTCTGGCCGACCGCCCAGCTCGCCTCGGCCTGCTACGACAGCCTGCCGCTGGAGGTCGAGGCCCGCGGCAAGCGGGTCACCCTGGAGCGCCGCGGCCACGACGGCCTGTCGCTGGAGGCCCACGAGGCCCTGCTGCCGGAGGAGCGCAGCGGCTTCGCGCAGCGCCGGCTGCGGCACGCCTTCCCCGAGCTGCAGCAGCGTCCGCTGACCGAGAGCGTGCTGTACATCGGCCCGCTCGGCAGCCGGTACGCCGACTCGGCGCGGGCGATCCACGAGGAGCTGGTGCGCCGCGGCGCCCCGCTGCGCCACCTGTGGACCTCGGACGACATGCAGGCCGACCTGCCGCAGACCGCGGAGGCGGTCCGCCAGTGGAGCCCGGAGTGGTTCGAGGCGCTGGCCACCGCGAAGTACGTCGTCACCGGCACCCACCTGCCGGAGTTCTTCGTCCGCCGGTCCGGCCAGACGGTGCTGCAGACCTGGCACGGCACGCCGCTCAAGCGGATCGGCCACGACTTCGAGAAGATCTGGTTCACCGACGCCGAGTACCTCAAGCACCTCGACCGCGAGGTGCCGCAGTGGAGCCTGCTGGTCTCCGGCAACCGGTTCTCGACCCCGGTGCTGCGCCGGGCGTTCCGCTTCGAGGGCGAGATCGTCGAGTCGGGGTACCCGCGCAACGACCTGCTGTTCGCCGCCGACCGGGAGAAGACGGCCGAGCGGGTGCGCGAGCGCCTGGGTCTGCCGGAGGGCAAGAAGGTGGTGCTGTACGCGCCGACCTTCCGCGAGGACCGGCGGCGCCCGCAGGGCGGCTACCAGTTCGACCTGCGGCTCGACCTGGCGGCCGCGCGGGCCGCGCTCGCCGAGGACCAGGTGCTGCTGGTGCGCGGCCACGACATGGTCTGCGGGCAGGTCCCGGGCGCCGGCGACGGCTACGTCTGGGACGTCAGCACCTACCCGGACGTGGCGGAGCTGCTGCTGGTCGCCGACGTGCTGGTGACCGACTACTCCTCGGTGATGTTCGACTTCGCCAACACCGGCCGGCCGATCCTCTTCTTCACCTACGACCTGGAGCACTACCGGGACAACCTGCGCGGCTTCACCTTCGACCTGGAGGCGACCGCGCCCGGGCCGCTGCTGCCGACCTCGCAGGCGCTCGTCGACGCGCTCGGCCGGGTCGACGAGGTCGCGGCGGAGCACGCCGACGCGTACGCGGTGTTCCGGGAGACGTACTGCGACCTGGACGACGGCCGGGCCGCCGCCCGGGTGGCCGACGCGCTGCTGCGCTGAGCGGTGGGGGGGGGGGGGGGCGGCGGGGGGGGGGCCGCCCGGCGCCGCGGGGGGGGCGGCGGGGGGCGGCGGCGGGGGGGCCGCGGGGGGGGCGGGCGCCCCCCCGGGGCCCGCGGTCCGGGCCCGATCGATCGGGCCCGGGCTGGGCAAACTCCCAGCAGAAGGCTGTTGACCTCGGTGTCCGGGGCAGTGTGAGATGGCAGCCGCAGTCCGCGCGACAGTGCCGTTGCCGCTCCCCCCGGCTCCCCCAACCGGCACGTCTCGGACGCCGGCCGCCACCACGGCCGCCACGTGTTCTTGGAGAGCCTCCCCCGATGTCCGCACCCGCCGTATCTGCCACCGACCCCGCCGCGCACGGGGCCGACGCCACGGAGGAGCCGGCCGCGGTCTTCGGTCTCCGCTCCGTCCGCTGGACCGAGGAGGGTCTGGAGCTCACCGGCTTCGCGTTCGCGACGGACCGGAACACCGGCAAGGTCGCGGCCGGCCTCACCTCGGTCTTCGCCCGGCGCGGCTCCGCCCACCCGGTGCGGCTCCGCGCCCGGCGGCTGCTCCTTCCGGAGGCGACCGACGCGAGCGGGCAGAGCCGCTTCAACCACGACCGGGCCGGCTTCACCGCCGTGCTCGACCCGAAGCAGCTGAGGTCCGGCGGGACGTGGCGCGACGGCGTCTGGCGGATCGGGGCCTCCGTGTCGGCCGGTCTGCGCCGGCACTCGGGACCGCTCGCCCCGCACTGGTGCGGCTCCGCCGAGTACCCCGCGGTGCACTGGGTGGACGAGGACGTCCGGGTCGTCCCGTACTTCGCCGAGCAGGGGCTGCGGCTGCGGGTGGAGACCGTCCGGGCCAGGATCACCTCGGTCACCGCGGACCAGCAGGGCCTGCAGGTGGCGGGCCGTACCCGCGGACCGCTGCCCGAGGGCACCGCGATACGCCTCCAGCACCGGCCGTCCGGCACCGAGGTGGACGCCTCCCCCGTCCTCGCCGACGGCGCCTTCACCGCCGAACTGCCGTTCGCCCTGCTGACCGCCGGCGGCCGCGGCACCGAGGAGTCCGAGTCCTGGGACGCCCGCTTCGTCCTGCCGGACGGCACGACCCTGCGCGCCGCCCTGGACGAGCGGGGCGCCCCCGCCGCCGCCCTCCACCCGCTGCCGGACGGCGACCGCCACGTCCTGGTGAAGCAGCTCGCCGACGGCGATCTCCAGGTCTGCGTCCGGCACGGCGGCGCCCTGGTGCACGGCATCGCGGCCGAGGCCGACGGCTTCCGGCTCTCCGTGCACGCCCTGATGCCCGGCGAGGGCGCCCTCGAACTGGTGCTGCGCCACAGCAACGGCACCGGCGAGGTCCGCCGCACGGTGGACCGGGCGTCCCGCCTCGACCTGCGTGTGCCGGCCTGCGTCACCGCCTCGGACGGCACCGCGCTGCCGCTGCGCCAGGGGGTGTGGGACATGCGGCTGCGACCGGTCGGGGACGCCTCGGCCGAGCGCTCCCTGCTGCTCGCCCCGGCCGCCCAGGAGGCGCTGCCGGCCGTGGTGGTGGCCGACGGCGCCAAGCGCATCGTCCTGGAGCGCCGCTGGCACGACACGCTCATCCTGGACTCCACTCCGGTGATAGCGGCGGAGGAGCGCAGCGCCTGGGCCCAGGAGCAGCTGCGGACCCGCGGCTACCCGGCCGCCCGGCAGCTGCCGCTGCGGGACGCGGTGCTCTACGACGTGTTCTCCGGGCGCGGCTACGCGGACTCCCCGAAGGCCGTGCACGCCGAGCTCGTCCGGCGCGGCGCCGAGCTGGAGCACCTGTGGGTGGTGGACGACGCCCAGGCGGAGGCCCCGCCCGGGGCGCGTGCGGTGCGCGCCCACAGCGCCGAGTGGTACGAGGCGTACGCCACCTCGCGCTACGTGGTCGGCAACACGCACTTCCCGGACTTCCTGGAGCGCCGTCCCGGGCAGGTGGTGGTGCAGACCTGGCACGGCTCGCTGCTCAAGCGCATCGCCCACGACGTCGAGAACGCCTGGCTGGCCGACCACGGCTACCTGACGGCGCTGGACCGGGAGACCCCGCACTGGAGCGTGCTGGTCTCCCCCAGCGCGTTCGCGACCCCGATCCTGCAGCGTGCGTTCCGCTACAAGGGCGAGGTGCTGGAGTCCGGCTACCCGCGCAACGACGCGCTGGCCGCCGGGGCGGACGCCGCGGCGGTGCGCCGGCGGCTCGGTGTCCCGGACGGCAAGCGCATCGTGCTGTACGCGCCGACCTGGCGCGAGGACCAGCAGCGGGCCAACGGCGACGGGTACGAGCTCGGCCTGCAGCTGGACCTGGCCGCGGCCCGGGCGGAGCTCGCCGCGGACCACGTGCTGCTGGTCCGGCCGCACGCCCACGTCCGTGAGCCGCTGCCCGGTGCCGGCGACGGGTTCCTGTTCGACGTCGGCGACTACCCGGACGTGCAGGAGCTGCTGCTCGCCGCGGACGTCCTGGTGACGGACTACTCGTCGATCATGTTCGACTTCGCCATCACGGGCCGCCCGGTGCTCTTCTTCACCTACGACCTGGAGCACTACCGGGACACCCTGCGCGGCTTCTACTTCGACTTCGAGGCCGAGGTGCCCGGGCCGCTCCTGCCCACCTCCGGCGAGCTGGTCGCGGCGCTGCGCGACCTGGCCGGGCCGGACACGATCACCCCGAAGTACGCCGAGGCGTACCGGCGGTTCCGGGCCACCCACTGCGCCCTGGACGACGGCCGGGCGGCCGTCCGGGTGGTCGACCGGATGCTGGCGCTCGGCTGAGCGGTACCGGGTCCGGCGGTGAACCGGTCATTTGATAGCTTTCGTTGCCCCGTACCGTGAGCCCGGAGACCCACCGTGCCCCTCGCAGCCCGACTGCCTGCCCTGTTCCGGTTTCCCGTCCGCAGGGTGGCACTGGCCTCCGCGGAGATCGCGGTGGCCGTGGGCGTCTCCCTGGCGTTCGCCTACTGGTCGACGGGCATCAAGGTGAACCCGATGTCGCGGGTCGGCCAGGTCAGCGGGCTCGCCACGCTGCAGGTCCACCTGCTGGCCATCGGGCTCCCGCTGCTGGCCGCGGTCACCGTGACGGCGTTCCGCGGCAGCGAGCGGCTGCACCGGCTGCTGGTGCGGTTCGGCTGCGCGGTGGTCGCCGGACTGGCCACGGGCTTCATCGCGGGCGGCATCGTGGTGGCGCTGCACGGCACCCCCTGGCCGCTGGCCGGGCAGGGCGACGACAACGGCCACCTGGCGGACTGGGCGGCGATCATCATCCGCTCTGGCCACCTGACCAACATCT
Source organism: Kitasatospora sp. NPDC059571 (assembly GCF_042735675.1). Taxonomy (NCBI): domain Bacteria; kingdom Bacillati; phylum Actinomycetota; class Actinomycetes; order Kitasatosporales; family Streptomycetaceae; genus Kitasatospora; species Kitasatospora sp. NPDC059571. Next base: position 12,728 of record NZ_JBHWBW010000070.1, on the reverse strand, counting down.
ACCCGCCGCTGCTCCCGCACCTGCAGGCCTGGTGGGCCGTGCAGTTCACCAACGGTGAGCCGTCGCTGGCGATGAAGCAGATCCAGACGCTCCTGATCGCGGTGAGCACGCCGGCCGCCTACCTGTCCTGGCGGATGTTCCTGCGGCCGCTGCCGGCGCTCGGCGTCGGCCTGGTCTCCTCGCTGCCCGTGGCGCTGCCCTACAAGCCGTACAGCACCCTGGCGCTGATCATCCTCGTGCCGCTGCTCGGCAAGTTCCTGCAGGTGCTGCGCCGGGCCCCGCGCCGTCCGCTGCGGGAGTCGGTGTGGCTGGGCCTGTTCATCGGCGCCGGCCTCGCCGTCCTCTTCCTCTTCTACGCCGGCTGGCACGTCTGGTCGGCGCCGGGCCTGGTGATCGCGGTCCTGGCGCTGTTCCCGTGGCGCAGCGGCCGCCAGGGCGTGGGCCGGGCGCTGGCGTTCCTCGGCAGCACCGCCCTCGCCTTCGCCGTGCTGGCGGGCCGGTACACGGTGGTGCTGCTGAGCGCCACCGGCACCAAGGACCGCTGGTGCTCGCCGATGGTGCTGGTGGACCCGGGGTACATCGCGATGTCCCCGTACCCGTACCGGGCGGCGAACACCATGGGCGGCTGGCCGCCGCCCGGCGAGTTCGGCGGGGTGGGCGTCTTCTCGGTCCTGATGATCATCGGTATCGGTGTGGCACTGGCCCTCGGCGTGCACCGCTCCCCGGTGGTCGTGGCCGCGGCCTGCTTCCTGAGCGCGTGGGTGGTCCGGTTCTGGATCTCGCACAATATGGAGCGCGACCAGGCGGTGCAGCTGTACGTCCGCACCTACCACCAGCTGCTCTACTGCGGCCTGGTCCTGATGTGCTGGGCGGTGGTGCTCGCCGGGCGCTGGCTGCACCGCAGGCTGCAGGCCCTGCCGGACGCCACGGGGCTGCGGATGCCGGGCGCCGGCCGCACCCGGGTGGCGGCGGTCGGGGTGCTGACCGCCGGGCTGCTGTTCGGCGGCATGGCGGCGTCCGCCACCGCCGACTCCTACATGCCGGAGAACCCGAAGTACGGCTGGCTGAGCGGCCAGGCGTGGGCCGCCCACCAGATCCGCAAGCCGGACGGCCACTGCCCGAAGTACGCGGACCACGGCCAGTGCAGCGACCCGCGCCAGTACCCGACGCACGAGGCGCCGGCGGCACCGGACAACGGGACGCTCACCTGCGACTACCCCTGGAAGCAGGACAACTGACGCCGGGCGTGCCGGGCGCTGCCGCTAGGCCCCGAAGGGGTAGTCCCGCCAGGGGCGCCAGACCTCGTCGGGGCCGAAGCGCGACAGGCTGAAGCCGGGCACGGTGAAGGCGGCGCGGAAGTCGCGGGCCTTCTCGTACGCCTCGTCGAGGACGTGGTCGGCGAGGTCGTGCGCCACCGTGACGTGCGGGTGGTACGGGAAGGCGAGCTCGCGGGCGAGCGGGCCGGAGCGCACCGCGGCCTCCAGCTCGCGGCACTCCTGGGCCCCGCCGTCGACCCGGACGAAGACCACCGGGGAGACCGGCCGGAAGCTGCCGCTGCCCCGGAGCAGCATCGGGAAGGGCCGGTGCTCGGCGGCGACCGCCAGCAGGTGCTTCTCGACCTCGGGCAGCCGGTCGGCCGGCAGCGCGGTCGGCGGCAGCAGCGTCACATGGGTGGGTATGGACCGGGCCCGCGGGTCGCCGTGGCCCGCGCGGGCGTCCTGGATCGCGGAGCCGTACGGCTCCGGGACGGTTATCGACACGCCGATGGTGACGGCGTCCCGGGCGTCCGGGAGGCCGTCACCACCGATACCGGCGGCCTCGGGCATCAGCGCTTGGGCGCCAGGAAGCCGATGCGGTCGTAGACCGTGGCGAGCGTCTCGGAGGCGACCTCGCGGGCCTTCTCGGCGCCAAGGCCGAGGACGCGGTCCAGCTCGGCCGGGTCGTCCAGGTAGGCCTTCGTCCGGGCCTGGAACGGGGTGACCCACTCGGTGAACAGCTCGGCCAGCTCGGTCTTGAGCGCGCCGTACATCTTGCCGTCGAAGTGGGCGACCAGCTGCTCGATCGTCTGCCCGCTGAGCGCGGAGTGGATGCGCAGCAGGTTGGAGACGCCCGGCTTCTCCTCCTCGTCGTAGGAGACGACGGTGCCGGTGTCGGTGACGGCGCTCTTGAACTTCTTGGCGCTGGCCTTGGGGTCGTCCAGCAGGTTGACCAGGCCCTTGGCCGAGGAGGCCGACTTGCTCATCTTCGCCGACGGGTCCTGGAGGTCCAGGATCTTGGCGGTCTCCTTGAGGATGTACGGCTTCGGCACGGTGAAGGTGGGCGCGTAGCGGGCGTTGAAGCGGTCCGCGAGGTCGCGGGTGAGCTCCAGGTGCTGGCGCTGGTCCTCGCCGACCGGGACGAGGTCGGCCTGGTAGAGCAGGATGTCGGCGATCTGCAGGACGGGGTAGGTGAACAGGCCGACGGTGGTGCGGTCGGTGCCCTGCTTGGCGGACTTGTCCTTGAACTGGGTCATCCGCGCGGCCTCGCCGAAGCCGGTGAGGCAGTTCATCACCCAGCCGAGCTGCGCGTGCTCGGGCACGTGGGACTGGATGAACAGGGTGCAGCGCTCCGGGTCGAGGCCGGCGCCGAGGAGCTGGGCGGCGGAGATCCGGGTGTTCTCGCGGAGCACGGCCGGGTCCTGCTCGACGGTGATCGCGTGCAGGTCGACGACCATGTAGAAGGCGTCGTTGGCGTCCTGCAGGGCAACCCACTGCTGGACCGCGCCCAGGTAGTTGCCGAGGTGGAACGAGCCCGACGTGGGCTGGATCCCGGAGAGCACCCGGGGACGGTCCTTGACCGGACCTGCGACCGCTGCGTTGACCATGCGGGCCATTGTTCCAGCTTCACCGACCGCTCAGGAAACATCCGTCCCCGGAGGATCCTCCAGTGTGACCGCACTCACCCGGATCCGCTCGATCCGCCGGCCGTCGAGCTTGGCGACGGTCAGCAGGACGCCCGCCTCGGTGGCGACCTGGTCGCCCTGCTCGGGGAGCCTGCCGAGCATCCTGACGAGGTAGCCGGCGACCGTCTCGTAGGGCCCCTCGGGCAGCGCGACACCGGTCTCCCCGGTGAAGTCGGAGAGGTTGAGCAGGCCGTCGAGCTCCATGCCGCCCCCGGCGAGCCGCCGGGTGGCGGTGGTGTCCTGCGCGTCGTACTCGTCGCGGATCTCGCCGATCACCTCCTCGACCAGGTCCTCCAGGGTGACGATGCCGGCGGTGCCGCCGTACTCGTCGACCACGATGGCCAGGTGGTGGCCCTCCCGGCGCATCTCGCCCATCGCCTCCAGCACCCGCTTGGTGGCGGGCAGCAGCTTGACCGGGCGGGCCAGGTCGCGGACCCGGCTGGCGAGTTCGCCGCGGGCGCCGTACAGGTCCCGGACGTGCACGAAGCCGGTGACGGCGTCGTACGAGCCCTCGACCACCGGGTAGCGGGAGTGCGGGGCGGAGTCGGTCTCTGGGCGGACCTCGGAGACCAGCCGGTCGGCGTCCAGGAAGGTCACCTCGGTGCGCGGTTTCATCACCTCGCGCAGCTGGCGCTCCCCGGCGGCGAACACGTCGTTGATCAGCGCCCGCTCGTCGCTGCCGAGTTCGGTGTTGGCGGCGACCAGTCCGCGCAGCTCCTCGGAGCTCATCGAGCCGCGGCCGGCCGCCGGGTCGCCGCCGAGCAGGCGGACCATCAGGTTGGTGGAGTGGCCCAGCAGCCAGATCACCGGGCGCAGGGCGACCGACATGACGTCGACCGCGGGCGCGGCGAGCAGCGCGATCGAGTCGGCGCGCTGGAGGCCGATCCGCTTGGGGGTGAGCTCGCCGAGGACGAGCGAGGCGTAGCTGATCACCAGGGTGAGACCGACCAGGGCGACGGTGTCGGCGAGGCCCTCGGACAGGCCCATGCGGACGAAGACCGGGGCGAGCTTGCCGGAGAGGGTGTCGGCGCCGAAGGCGGCGGACAGGAAGCCCATACAGGTCACGCCGACCTGCACGGCCGCGAGGAAGCGGTTCGGGTCGGCGGCGAGGTGCGCGGCGCGGGAGGCCCGGCGGGTGCCGACGGCCTCCAGGGCGCGGATCTGTCCCTCCCGCAGCGAGATCAGGGAGATCTCGGCCACGTTGAACAGGCCGCCCAGCACGATGAAGACGAGGACGAGCGCGGCGTCCTCGAGTGTTTCGGTCACGGGCCGAGTGTAGAAGCCCGGATGCGCGAGGACGGCCGGTCGCCGCGGGGGGCGTCCGGCCGTCCGTCGGTGCGGGCGTCAGATGAGGCCGAGCTCCTGCACGGCGTCGCGCTCCTCGGCGAGCTCGCCGACCGAGGCGTCGATCCGGGCGCGGTCGAACTCGGAGAGCTCCAGGCCCTGGACGATCTCGAAGGTGCCGTTCGAGGTGGTGACCGGGAACGAGGAGATCAGGCCCTCGGGCACGCCGTACGAGCCGTCGGAGACGATGCCCATGGACGTCCAGTCGCCGGCCGGGGTGCCGTTGACCCAGGTGTACACGTGGTCGATGGCGGCGTTGGCGGCCGAGGCGGCCGAGGAGGCGCCGCGGACCTCGATGATCTCGGCGCCGCGCTTGGCGACCTTCGGGATGAAGAAGTCCTGGACCCAGGCCTGGTCGGCGCCGACGGCCTCGAAGGCCGACTTGCCGGAGATCTCGGCGTGGAAGAGGTCCGGGTACTGGGTGGCGGAGTGGTTGCCCCAGATGGTGACCTTCTTGACGTCCTCGACGGTGACGCCGGCCTTCTTGGCGAGCTGGGCGACCGCGCGGTTGTGGTCGAGGCGGGTCATCGCGGTGAAGCGCTCGGCCGGTACGTCCGGGGCGTTGCGCTGGGCGATCAGGGCGTTGGTGTTGGCCGGGTTGCCGACGACCAGGACCTTGATGTCGTCCGCGGCGTTGTCGTTGATGGCCTTGCCCTGGGGGCCGAAGATGCCGCCGTTGGCGGAGAGCAGGTCGCCGCGCTCCATGCCCGCGGTGCGCGGACGGGCACCGACCAGCAGGGCCACGTTGGCACCGTCGAAGGCCACGTTGGCCTGGTCGGTGATGGTGATGTCGCGCAGCAGCGGGAACGCGCAGTCGTCGAGCTCCATGGCGACGCCCTCGGCGGCCTTGAGGCCCTGCGGGATCTCCAGGAGGCGGAGGTTCACCGGCACGTCGGCACCGAGCAGGTGGCCCGAGGCGATGCGGAAGAGCAGCGCGTAGCCGATCTGGCCGGCCGCTCCGGTGACGGTGACGTTGACGGGGGTGCGAGTCATTTCTACCTTCTCCAGCAAATCGCCAGGTGCCCCAGGCACGTCGGCGCACTGGAGCCGAGGATGATCTCTCGACATCGAGAGATCTGCGTCAGGTTATCGCAAAGGCCAGCCTATGCCGCCGGAACGGGCGTGGCTGATGCGTCACAACCGTGCCGGGCCCCGCACCCGGCGGGTGCGGGGCCCGGCGTGCCGGTCAGTTCCGCGGACGGCCGACCAGGTCGCCGATGCGGTCGAGCACCGAGAGGTGGAGCCACGGGTCCGGCTGCGCGACCAGGGTGAGCAGCACGATCACGCCGCCGAGGAACGCCAGCACGCCGACGTCGGTGAACCGGCTGCGCACGGCCAGCATGCCGACCTCGGGCACGGTCAGCCGCAGCACGGCGGCCAGCAGCAGCGAGCCGCCCACCAGCAGCAGGCCGTACTTGAAGTCGCCGAACCAGGTGATCGCGATGCCCAGCCCCGCCAGCGCCAGGACCAGCGTTATCGGCCACTGCCGCACCGGCAGCGGGTGGCTGCCGTCGAGCGCCGCGTGCGAGCCCTCCGGGGGGAGGGTGCCGGTGGTCTTGGTCGGGCGCCGCTTGGTGCGGGCGACGCGGACGGTACCCATCGGTGTCAGCCGGCGGCGCGGCGCTCGGCCGCCTCGACGATGTTGTTGAGCAGCATCGCGCGGGTCATCGGGCCGACGCCGCCCGGGTTCGGGGAGATCCAGCCGGCGACCTCGGCGACGCCGGGGTGCACGTCGCCGACGATCTTGCCCTCGCTGCGGCTGACGCCGACGTCCAGTACGGCGGCGCCGGGCTTGATGTCCTCCGGCTTGACCAGGTGCGGGACGCCCGCGGCGGCCACGACGATGTCGGCCCTGCGCAGGTGGTAGGCCAGGTCGCGGGTGCCGGTGTGGCACAGGGTGACCGTGGCGTTCTCGCTCTTGCGGGTGAGCAGCAGGCCGATCGAGCGGCCGACGGTGACGCCGCGGCCCAGCACGACGACCTCCGCGCCGTTGATCTCGACACCGTGGCGGCGCAGCAGCTCGACGATGCCGAGCGGGGTGCAGGGCAGCGGGCCCTGGATGCCGAGGGCGAGGCGGCCGAGCGAGGTGGGGTGCAGGCCGTCGGCGTCCTTGTCCGGGTCCATCAGCTCCAGGACGGTGTTCTGGTCCAGGCCCTTGGGCAGCGGCAGCTGCACGATGTAGCCGGTGCAGGCCGGGTCGGCGTTCAGCTCGCGGACGACGTTCTCGACGTCCTCCTGGGTGGCGGTGGCGGGGAGCTCGCGCTGGATCGAGGCGATGCCGACCTCGGCGCAGTCCTTGTGCTTGCCGTTGACGTACCAGCGGCTGCCCGGGTCGTCGCCGACCAGGACGGTGCCGAGGCCGGGGACGATGCCCCGCTCCTTGAGGGCCGCCACGCGGACGGCGAGTTCGGACTTGATCGCGGCCGCGGTGGCCTTGCCATCGAGAATCTGGGCAGTCATGGCCCCATTCTCCCGGATGCCGGCCCCGTGCCGCGCCGCCGGGCGGGCCCCGGGCCCCGGCGTGCCGGGCACGGCACGCAGCGTCCGCTCACCGGCCACGGAGCGTACGGGCCGGGTTGCGGTTGCGCCACGGTTGGATCCGCGGCACGAATGCGGCTGGACAGCGCGCCGTGGTAAGGACCACGATGGCCCGAGCAATCTCTGCTGCCCGCATCCTGGTGACAGGCCGTCGGGCCACGGGGGACGACAGTCGGGGGAAAACGACAGTGAGCAATCCGTACCAGCCGGACCCGTACGGCGGCTACGGCCAGCAGCAGCAGCCGCACTACGGCCAGCCGCAGTACCAGCAGCAGCCCGGCTACGGGTACCCGCAGCAGCCCCAGCCCTACGCGCCGGCTCCGGCGCCGCTGCCGAACTCGGCGGCGACCGCCTCCGTTGTCCTCGGCTTCGTGGGCATCCTGACGTCGTGTTTCTACGGCGGTTTCCTCGGCCTGATCGGCCTGGGCGTGGGCATCGCGGGTCTCAACAAGTCGAACCAGACCGGGGTGGGCCGCAATGCCGCGATCGGCGGGATCGCGCTCAACGTCCTCGCGGTGCTGATCTCCATCGCGATCGTCGTCTTCTACCTCAGCGTCAAACCGTGACCACGGCAGCCCCCTCGTTCGCAGACGCACTGACGGCCCGTTGGCGGCGCACGGCCGACTCGGTGTCGGGCGCCGTGATGCGCGTGCTGCTCCGCGGTGCGGGGGGCGCGGTGGCCGCGGTCGCCGTCGCCCAGCTGCACGACGCCCACGACCCGGGCGTGCTCTGCCTGCTGCGCCGCTTCACCGGCATCCCGTGCCCCGGCTGCGGCAGCACGACCGTCTTCATCGAGGCGGGGCACGGCCACTGGTCGGCCGCCCTGGCCGCCAACCCCGTCACCGCGGTGGCCGCCGTGGGCCTGCTGATCGCCCCGCTCGGCCCGGGCCGCTGGTGGTGGGGGCTCGCACCGCGCCGCCGCAACATGCTGATCGGCGCGGCCGCGGTCATCGCCTGGACCTGGCAGCTGCACCGCCTCGGCATCTCCCGGCCCTGACCCTCCCTCCCCTGACGGGCCATGATCCCCCGGCTGTCGGGGGCATCGGCTAGGGTCCCACCCGGTCGGCGACCCGCGTGCCCGTCCGTTCCCAGGATTTCCCGCTGTTCCGTCCACGTTCCTTCCTGCCCGGAGGCATCTGATGAGCTATCCGCCCGACCCCAACAACCCCTACGGCCAGCAGCCCCCCGCGCCGGGCTACGGCTACCCGCAGCAGGCCCCGCCGCCGGCCCCCGGCTACGGCTACCCGCAGCAGCCGCCGGCGCCCGGCTACGGCGCCCCGGCCGGCTACGGCATCCCGCAGCAGCCCGGCCCGTACGGGAACGCGGCGATGGTGCAGCAGTTCTACGCGGGCTGGGGCTCGCGGGTGGTCGCCCGGATCATCGACACCTTCACCATCTTCCTGATCCCGACCATCCTGCTGAGCATCGGCTACGGCCAGATGGTCGGCAACGCGGTGAGCAACGCGACCGCCGGTCACATCGACCCGGTCACCGGCCAGTACGTCCCCGGCACCGTCAGCAGCTCGGGCTCCGGCGCCGGCGCCGTCTTCCTGCTGCTCGGCGGCGTGCTGTACCTCGGCGCCCTGCTCCTCTTCACCTACCTGCAGGGTGTGAAGGGCCAGAGCCTCGGCCAGCGCGCGGTCAACATCCGCCTGGTCCGCGAGGCCGACGGCCAGCCGATCGGCTGGGGCATGGCGTTCGTCCGCCAGATCTGCCACTTCGTCGACGGCATCTGCTGCGTCGGCTACCTCTGGCCGCTGTGGGACGCCAAGAAGCAGACCTTCGCCGACAAGATCATGAACACCGTGGTCGTCAAGTCGCAGTGATCTGCTGACGCACGTACGCCGAAGGCCCCGCACTCCGAGGAGTGCGGGGCCTTCGGCCGTCACCGGCTCAGTGGAAGAAGTGCCGGGTACCGGTGAGGTACATGGTCACGCCGGCCTTGGCGGCGGCCGCGATCACCTCTTCGTCGCGGATCGAGCCGCCGGGCTGGACGACGGCCTTGACGCCGCCGGCGACCAGGATCTCCAGGCCGTCCGCGAACGGGAAGAACGCGTCGGACGCGGCGTAGGCGCCCTGCGCCCGCTCGCCGGCCCGCTCGACCGCGAGCTTGCAGGAGTCGACCCGGTTGACCTGGCCCATGCCGACGCCGACCGAGGCGCCGTCCTTGGCGAGCAGGATGGCGTTGGACTTGACGGCGCGGCAGGCCCGCCAGGCGAAGGCCAGCTCGGCGAGTTCGGCCGGGGAGAGCGCCTCGCCGGTCGCCAGCGTCCAGGTGGACGGGTCGTCACCGGCGGCGTCGACGTCGTCGACCTGCTGGAGCAGCACGCCGCCGCTGATCCGGCGGGCCTCCAGGCGCTCGCACGGGGCGTCGGGGGCGCGCAGCACGCGGAGGTTCTTCTTCTTGGTCAGCACCTCCAGGGCGCCGTCCTCGTAGCCCGGGGCGATGACCACCTCGGTGAAGATCGGGGCGATCTGCTCGGCCAGCTCGACGGTGACCGGGCGGTTGACCGCGATGACGCCGCCGTACGCGGAGACCGGGTCGCACGCGTGCGCCTTGCGGTGCGCCTCGGCGACGTCGGCGCCGGTGGCGATGCCGCACGGGTTGGCGTGCTTGATGATGGCGACGGCCGGCTCGGCGTGGTCGTACGCGGCGCGGCGGGCGGCGTCGGTGTCCATGTAGTTGTTGTAGGACATCTCCTTGCCGTGCAGCTGCTCGGCGCCCGCGAGGCCGCCGGTGCCGTCGGTGTAGAGAGCCGCCTGCTGGTGCGGGTTCTCGCCGTAGCGGAGCACGTTCTGGCGGTCCCAGGTGGCGCCCAGGAAGGCGGGGAACGCCTCGTCGCTCTCGGTGTAGCCGGAGGTCTCGAACCACTGGGCGACGGCCACGTCGTACGCGGCGGTGTGCGCGAACGCGGTGGCGGCCAGGCGCTTGCGGGTCAGCAGGTCGAAGCCGCCGCCCTGCACGGCGTTCAGCACGTCGCCGTAGCGGGCCGGGTCGACCACGACCGCGACCGAGGGGTGGTTCTTGGCGGCGGCGCGGACCATCGACGGGCCGCCGATGTCGATCTGCTCGACGCACTCGTCCGGGGTGGCGCCGGAGGCGACGGTGGCCTTGAACGGGTAGAGGTTCACCACGACCAGGTCGAACGGCTCGACGCCGAGCTCGGCCAGCTGCGCGCGGTGCGACTCGAGGCGCAGGTCGGCGAGGACGCCGGCGTGCACGCGGGGGTGCAGGGTCTTCACGCGCCCGTCCAGGCACTCCGGGAAGCCGGTCAGCTCGGAGACCTCGGTCACCGGCACGCCCGCGGCGGCGATCCGGCCGGCGGTGGAGCCGGTGGAGACGATGGTGACCCCGGCGGCGTGCAGGCCCTGGGCCAGCTCCTCCAGACCGGTCTTGTCGTACACGCTGATCAGCGCGCGGCGGATCGGGCGTACGTTCTCAGAGACGGGGGGCGTGGTGCTGGAGGCGGCGCTCATGCCGGGATCCATACCTTTCGGTCTTCGATGCGGTGGCCTTCGCGGGCGATACGGCCCACGACCTCGACGAGCAGCGTGCGCTCGACAGTCTTGATGCGCTCGTGCAGCGCTTCGCCGCCATCGGCGTGGTCGGCGTCGAGGACCTCGACGACGCCCTGCGCGATGATCGGCCCGGTGTCCACGCCGGCGTCGACCAGGTGGACGGTGCAGCCGGTGACCTTCACCCCGTAGGCGAGGGCGTCCGGGACCCCGTGCGCGCCGGGGAAGGAGGGCAGCAGCGCGGGGTGGGTGTTGACGATCCGGCCGGCGAACGCGCGGAGGAACTCCGGACCGAGGATCTTCATGAAGCCGGCGGTGACCACGAGGTCGGGCTCGTGGCCGGCGACGGCGGCGGTCAGCGCGGTGTCCCAGGCGGCCCGGTCGGCGTGGTCGGCGATCCGCCGGACGAAGGTCGGGATGCCGGCGGCCTCGGCCCGCTTCAGGCCGGCGATGTCGGTGCGGTCGGCGCCCACGGCGACGATCCGTGCGCCGTACGCCGGGTCCGCCGCGGCGTCGATCAGCGCCTGGAGGTTGGTGCCGGAGCCGGAGACCAGGACCACCAGACGGGCCGGGCCGGGCGTGCGCGGCGGGAAGACTTGGGCGGAAGCGGCGGCCACTGCGCGATTCTCCGTACGTCGTGCGCCCGCTGGTACGTCCACCGTCGGTGGGGCCACTACGGGCGGCGGCAGGTCGAGCCTGGGCGGGACCCGCGGGATGTCCGCTGCGCTGCGGGGCCTCGGGAACCGTTGTGAGCTGCTGACCGTCACCACGATAACGGCTGGTCGGAGGCCCCCCGTAACCGCCCGGCAACGCTACGCGCGTAGTTGAGACACGGATCTCCCCCGGCCGTGCCACCCGGTCCGCACCGGGCGGCGGGCCGGCCGAGCCGCGGGGCCCGGCCCGACACGGCAGGGCGCCTCGGCCGCCGGAAACGGCTGCGGGATCATTGGTGGGTACGGGCCGCCGCACGCGGCCCGCACCCGCGGACGAGCCCCGCGGACCGGCCCCGGCGGCCGGCGCCGCGGGCGACCCCCACCGGCGAGCCCCGCACGAGTCCCACGGACGAGAAGGAATGGCTGACACGATGAGCAGCGGCGACGACACCGGCGAGCGCAACCCGTTCGCGCCCCCGCCGGCGGATGCCCCCGACCAGCCGTGGCGGCCCCGCACCCCCCAGCCTCCTGTCCAGGGCGGCGACGGGCCGGAGGACGCCGAGGGCGACGACCGGCCGCTCGTCCCGCCACCGCACCCGTGGAGCCCCGGCTACCGCGGCGGGTGGTCCGCGCCGCCGCAGGCGCCCCAGCCCCGCTACGACCCCGCCGACCCGCTGCAGCGGCACGCCCGCTACGCACTGAACGCCGGCCTGCTCGCGCTCTTCTGCACGCTCGTCGGCGTGCTGTACATCGCCCTGCTGCTCGGTGCCCTGGCCGCCTACTGGGGCATCAGCGCGCTGCGCGGCCGTCGCCCGGAGGCCGCCGGCGCGGCCGCCGCGGCGGGTACGGCCGGAGCGCAGAGCGGCGGCGTCCGCCCGACGGCCCTCGGCATGGCGCCGCTCGGCGGCGGCGCCCCGACCGCCCGGCCGCACACACCGGCCGCGCTCGGCGGCCTGTTCACCGGCGTGGTGGCCGTGCTGTTCACGCTCGGCATCTTCGGGCTCCAGATCTACTACCAGCCCTACCTCACCTGCGTGAACGACGCCCTGACCGCCGAGGCCTCGCAGAGCTGCAGCAACCTCGCCCCGCCGCTGATCGTCAAGCTCACCGACCCGAACGCCGGCTGACCCGGCGGTCGCCCCCCGTCAGTCCTCGGGGCCGGCGGCCCCGGTGCGGCCGGCCCGGCCGATGAGGTCCGCCCGGAGCGCGGCGAGCCGGCAGACCCCGGTGTGCAGCGACCGCCGGACCCGGGCCGCCGGCCGCCGCACCGCCGCCCCGACCCGGGCGTAGGCCCCCGCACGGGCGCCGCCGGGGACCGCGCCCGGGGCGTCCGCATCCGGCCGGTCGGCGGCCCCGTCGAGCGGGTCGGGGTCCGCGTACCCCAGCCAGGCGCGGAGCCGCTGCACGGCGGACGGGCGGTCCTCGGCCGGCCGGTCGGTGTCCATGGGGACGAGCACCGGTACGACCACCGGCCGGCCCCGCAGCAGCCACCAGCGGACGAGCAGGGTGCCGGGCAGCACGACGCCGGCGGTCCAGGCCGCGGCCGCACCCCCGGCCTGCCAGGGCGCCGGCCCGAGGCCCGACATCCGCCCGCCCGCCGCCGCGCCCCCGGAGAGCCAGGCGGGCGCCGCACCCCCCCCCCCCGTGGCGAGCGCGGGGGCGGCGGCGGGCACCCCGCCCGCACCCGCCCGCGCCGGTGCGGGCCGCCCCGCGGATGGGGGGCCCCCGGCGCGCCC
>NZ_JBHWBW010000069.1:7235-23849 GCF_042735675.1 Kitasatospora sp. NPDC059571 | reverse complement strand
GTGGCCCGCCAGATCATCATCGGGCGGGCACCGTGCTGGTGCCCGCCCCCGGCCGCCGGTGGTGCGGTGCGGTCAGTCCTGGTCGCTGCCGGAGCCGACCAGGGTGATGCGGTCCCGGGCCGGGACGGCGAGCGGGGCGCCGGCCTTGCTGTTGGCGCCCAGGTAGGCGGTGAAGAGGTCCAGGTCGGAGGCGCCGACCAGCTTGTCGGTGCCGGCGCTGAAGGCCGGGAAGCCGTCACCGCCGCCGGCCAGGAACTCGTTGGCGGCGACCCGGTAGGAGGCGGCCGGGTCGATCGCGGTCCCGTTCAGCTTCACCGAGGCGACCAGCACGCGGTCGGCGCCGCTCTTGGTCATGTCCAGCGTGTAGGTGAGACCCTTCGAGACCTGGAGGATCTTCGGTGCCGCATCGTTCAGGCCGCTGACCTGCTGCTGCAGCACCTGGATCAGCTGGGCGCCGGTCAGCGTCTTGACCTGCATCATGTTGGTGAACGGCTGGACGGTGAACGCCTCGCCGTAGGTCACCACGCCGTCGCCCTCGCTGCCGGAGGCCTTGTAGACCAGGTCGGCGCGGATGCCGCCGGGGTTCATGAAGGCGACCTGCGCACCGCCCTTGTCGGCCGGGGCCAGCCCGGCCAGCTGGGCGTCGGCGATGACGTCGCCGAGCGGCTTCTCGAGGTCGGTGGAGCCGCGGCCGTTGATGTCGGCGGCGATGTAGCCGACCGGGCGGTTGGCGATCGGCGCGGCGATGGTGTTGTAGTAGCCGATCAGCTTGGTCATGTCCGGCGCCTTGGGCAGGTCGCGGCGGACCACGTGGTTCGCGGCGGTGACCGAGGGGCGGACGATGGCGCCGGTGCGCTTGTCCAGCTTGAGGTCGATCTCGGTGTAGAGCCGGCCGAAGGAGGCGGCGCTGGTGACCGAGCGCGGCACGCCGTTCGGGTCCGGGATGGAGCACGCGTACGCGTTGTGGGTGTGGCCGGTGACGATGGCGCCGACGGCCGGGTCGATCTTCTTGGCGATGTCGACGATCGGGCCGGAGATGCCCGCGCCGGCGGCGCCGCAGTCGTAGTTGTAGACCGGGCTGGCCGGGTAGCCGCCCTCGTGGATCAGGGCCACGATCGAGTTGACGCCCTTGCGCTTGAGCTCCGCGGCGTACTTGTTGATCGTGGTGACCTCGTTGCCGAACTTGAGGCCCTTGACGCCCTCGGCGGTGACGATGTTCGGCGTGCCCTCCAGGGTGACGCCGATGAAGCCGACCTTCACGCCGTGCACGTTGGTGACCCAGTACGGATCGAGGATCGGCCTGCCGGTCTTCTCGCTGGTCACGTTGGCGGCCAGGTACGGGAAGTCGGCGCCCTTGAACTTCCGGCCTGCGGCGTAGCAGCCGTCGGTGGGGTGGCAGCCGCCGTTCTGCAGGCGGAGCAGCTCCTTGGAGCCCTCGTCGAACTCGTGGTTGCCGACGCTGGTGACGTCCAGGCCGAGCTTGTTCATCGCCTCGATGGTCGGCTCGTCGTGGAACAGGCCGGACAGCAGCGGGCTGGCGCCCACGATGTCGCCGGCGGCCACCGTGAGGGAGTTGCGGTGGCCCTCGCGGGCCTGGCGCAGTGCGGTGGCGAGGTACTCCACGCCGCCGGCCGGGGTGGAGACCGTCTGGCCGGTCGCCGGGTCGATCTCCTTGACCGTTCCGGAGGAGCCGGCCGGGGGCTCCAGGTTGCCGTGGAAGTCGTTGATGGCGAGGAGCTGGAGGTCCTCGGTCCTGGGCTGGTGGTGGCCGTGCGCCTGGGCGACACCCGGCACGAACAGCGTGCCGAGCAGTCCGACCGCCGCGGCGGCGGCCAGCGTCGCACGGCGGAACGTCCCGGTCTGACCGGATCTGGGCATGAGGGTACCCCTGCACCGTCGGGGCCCCGCCGATCCGGGGCCGTGGTGGCGTGACCGTTGCAGCCTAGGGTCAACGCGCGTAGCTGTCAGGGCATCTGACGTAACGAACAGATTGCCGGTTCTTGACCGGCCGTTGATCGGGACGCACCCCGGGGCGGCCGCGGGCAGGGCTCGGCGCGCTGGCGCGGCCGCCGGCCGCCGTCCGGTGCCCGGGCCGTCCGACCGGCCCTCAGATCCTGGGCTCGGCCGCCAGTTGCTGCTCGGCGCGCTGGCGCTCCGCCACCGCGTCCTCGGTCATCGCCCGGTCGGTGAAGACGAGCGGCCGCTCAGCCTCGGTGATGATGTGCTTCACCACCTGGACGTTGCCGTTGACGTCCCAGACGGCGATGCCCGGCGACAGGGTGGGGATGATCTCCACCGCCCACCGGGGCAGGCCGAGCACCCGTCCGGTGGCTCTCGCCTCCTCGGCCTTCTGCATGTAGATCGTCCGGGTGGAGGCCATCTTGAGGATCGCGGACGCCTCCTTGGCCGCCGCGCCGTCGACCACGTCCGAGAGGTGGTGGACGACCGCGACGAAGGAGAGGCCGAGCCGGCGGCCGAACTTCAGCAGGCGCTGGAACAGCTGTGCCACGAACGGGCTGTTGATGATGTGCCAGGCCTCTTCGACCAGGAAGATCCGCTTCACCCGGTCCGGCCGCAGCCAGGTGTGCTCCAGCCAGACGCCGACGATCGCCATCAGGATCGGCATCGCGATGGAGTTCCGGTCGATGTGCGAGAGGTCGAAGACGATCAGCGGCGCGTCCAGATCGATGCCGGCCGAGGTCGGGCCGTCGAACATGCCGCGCAGGTCGCCGTCGACCAGCCGGTCCAGGACCAGGGCCACGTCCAGGCCCCAGGACTGCACGTCCTGCACGCCCACCCCGAGCGACTCCACCGAGGAGAGGTCGGGGTTGCGCAGGGTGGTGATGATGTCGTCCAGCACCGGCTGGCGGTCCCTCACCGTGGCGTGCACATGGGCGTGTGCGGCCTTCAGGGCGAAGCCGGCCCGCTCCTCCAGGCCCCGCCCCATCGCCACCTCGATGATGGTGCGCAGCAGCGACAGCTGGCCGGTGGTGGTGATCGAGGGGTCGAGCGGGTTGAGCTTCACGCCGCCGTCGCGGGCCGCCATCGGGTCCAGCCGGATGGACTTTATGCCCAGTGCGTTGGCGATCAGGTTCCACTCGCCGACGCCGTCCTCGCCCTGCGCGTCCAGCACCACCACCTGCCGGTCGCGGAAGCGCAACTGGCGCAGCACATACGTCTTCTCCAGCGCGGACTTGCCGTTGCCGGACTCGCCGAGCACCAGCCAGTGCGGTGCGGGCAGCTGCTGGCCGTACAGCTGGAACGGGTCGTAGACGTAGCCCTTGCCGCTGTACACCTCGCGCCCGATGATCACGCCGGAGTCGCCGAGGCCGGGCGCCGCGGTCGGCAGGTAGACCGCCTGGGCCTGCCCGGTGGAGGTGCGGACGGGCAGCCGGGTGGTCTCCACCTTGCCGAACATCAGGCTGGTGAAGGCGTCGGTGAGGTTGCCGAGCATGGTGGTGCCCTTCTCGTCAGCGGCGGATGCCGGTCGCGAACGGCAGCGTGTTGACGAACGCCCGGTGGTGCTCGCGGTCGCACCACTCCAGCTTCAGGTAGCTCTTGCCGGCCGAGGCGCGGATGGTGCGCTTGTCCCGGGCCAGCGCCTCCGGGCTGCGGGAGGAGACCGTGATGTAGCCGACCAGGTTGACGCCGGCCGCGCCGGAGGCGAGGTCGTCGCCGCGCTGGTCGACCCGGCCGGTGTGGGCGAGGTCGCGCGGGTCGACGGTGCGGTTCATCTTGGCGGAGCGGTTGGCCTCCGCCTCGTCGTTGGTCTTCTCGGTGAGCATCCGCTCGATGGCGACGTCGGTGGGTTCGAGGTCCATGGTGACGGCCACCGTGCGGATCACGTCCGGGGTGTGGACCAGCAGCGGGGCCAGGAAGTTCACGCCGACCGGGGTCAGCGGCCACTCCTTGATCCAGGCGGTGGCGTGGCACCACGGCTCGCGGGTCGCGGACTCGCGGGTCTTGGCGGTCAGCATCTGCGGGTGGGTGGCGTCCAGTTCGGCCGGCCAGGCGTTGCGCCGGCTCATCGCCTGGATGTGGTCGATCGGGTGGTCCGGGTCGTACATGGAGTGCACCAGCGAGGCCAGCCGGGCCTGGCCGAGCGGCTGGCGGACCCGGATGTCCGCCTCGGCGAGCCGGGCGCAGATGTCGGTCAGCTCGCGGGCCATCACCGTCGCCAGGCCCTCGTCGTCGCGCTGGCGGCGGCCGTCGGCGGTGCGGCCCATCGCGTGCGCCTCGGCGGCCAGGTCGCGGGTGTAGTGCATGCAGGCGACCAGGTAGGCGCGGTGCTGCTCGGAGGAGGTGGAGACCATCGACTGGAGCTGGTCGTACGACTCCTGGAGCCAGCGCGGCGCCTCGTGGTCGCCGCGGCGCTCGACGTCCTTGGCGTGGGCGTCCGGGTCGGCGGGCAGGGTGCGGGCGAGCATCTGCAGCCGGGTCACGAAGCCGTCGCCGTTGGCGACGTGCTTGAGGAGCGTGCCGAAGCGGTCGACCAGGGTCTCCTGGTCCTCCGAGTCGCGCAGTCCGACGCCGGGGCCCTCGATCTCGATCGCGGCGGTGACGGTGCGGCGCTCCAGGTGCATCAGCACGCCGACCTCGTCCGGCCCGAACGGGGCGGACAGCCAGCGCAGCCGGCCGACGCCGGGCGGCGGGCCGACCTCCACCTCGCGGCCGTCCAGCCGGGTGCCCGCGTCCACCACGTCGGAGCGCCATGCCGCCCGGCCGCTGCGCACGGTGCGGCGGTAGGTGCGGTTGATCTCCACCCACTTGTAGAAGGTGCGGCGCCGGTACGGCACGTAGACGGCCATGATGGCGAGCAGCGGCAAGCCGACCAGGCCGGCGATCCGCAGCGGCAGGACCGGCATCAGCAGGCCCCACATCATGCCGAGGAAGGCGCCGAAGATGATCAGGATGATCTCGCCGGACTCCCGGTTGCGTCCGATCGGTGCGTTGGGCCGCGACTTGCCGATCAGGTAGGTGCGGCGCTGGTGCAGGTACGGCTGGCCGTACTGGGTGCCGAACTGCGGTTCGCTGCTCACCCGTCAGCCCCCCTTCGTCGGGTTGTTGGCGGGAGCCGGGGCGGCCTGGGGCTGCGGGACGGAGGTGCGCCCGGCGTGGGCGGCGATGCCGGGGGCGACCGAGCCGCCGCCGGCCCCGGAGGAGGCGTTGGCGGTCTGCGGGCCGCCGCGCGAGCCGTGCGCGGTGATGCCCTGCTTCACCAGGTTGGCCGGGCCGTTGATCATCGCCGAGCCGGCCGAGACGGCGCTGGCCCGGGCCCGGCGCATGGTCTGCAGCTCGTCGCCGAAGCCCGGCACGAAGCGGTAGACGGCGGCGCTGGAGAAGATCGACAGGAAGAGGATGGCGAGCCCGGAAAGCACCCGGGAGAAGTCGTCGCTCGCGCCCGCGCCGGTGGCGACCGCGCCGGCCAGCCCGAGGATGATCACCACGATCGGCTTGGCCAGGTCGACGGCGACCATCAGGCCGGCCCACCGGCGGACGTGCTTCCACAGCTGCTTGTCGACCAGTCCGGCGTACACCGCGGTGCCCAGCAGTGCGCCGACGTACAGCATGGCGGCGCGGATCAGCAGTTCGATCCAGAGCACGGCGGCGGCGAGCACCGCGACCAGCGAGACGATGACGAGGATCAGCGGGCCGCCGCCGAGGCTGCCCTTCTCCAGGGTGTCGGCGAAGCCGCCGAGGTAGGTGCCGGTGTCGGACTTCGTCCCGGCCGCGATGGCGGCGGTCAGCCCGTCGGTGGCGGAGACCACGGTGTAGAGGATCAGCGGGGTGAACGCCGAGGCCACCACGGTCAGCCAGAGGAAGCCGACCGCCTCGGAGAAGGCCTGCGCCAGCGGGGCGCCGCGGACCGCCCGCTTGGTGACGGCCAGCAGCCAGAGCACCAGGGTGATGACGGTGGATCCGGCGAACACCACGGCGTACTGCTGGAGGAAGGCGGCGTTGGTGAAGTCGACCTGGGTGGTGCCGTCGATGGCGCCGGAGAGCTTGCGGACCACCCAGGCCGCGGCCTGGGCGCAGCTCTTGGCCAGCGAGCCGAGCGGGTCGACCAGGGAGGAGCCCGTGCCGGGCAGGCCGCCGGTGGTGCCCGGTGGCGGGCAGAGCTGGTTCCCGCCGAGCCAGTCGGCGCCGCCCTGGCCGTTGCAGGTCGGGGAGGCGGTGGCGGCGGGGGTGGGGTCGGCGAAGACCCGGGAGGCGGTCAGCAGCGCCGCCACCTGAAGGGTCGCCAGGGCGCCGCCGAGCGTGCCGGCCCGGCGGACGAGGGGTCGCATCGAGCCGTCACCGGGCATAGCGAAAGCCTCCGAACTGCTGGACGGCGTCGGTGATCTCCTCCGCCGTTGCGGCCTGCTGGTCACCGGGGACGGGCGCCGGGCCGGACTTCCTCGCGAAGTCCGTGAGCTTCCAGTCGCTGCCCGTCCAGCGCATGGTGATCGTCAGGGTGTACCAGGTCTGGGAGACGGGCTGGGTGGAGGAGGCGCCGGCCAGGCCGGTCAGGCCGGTGCACCACACGTCGACCACGGTGGCGGTGTCGGCGCCGTTGGTGGTGCGGGTGCCGACCGGGATCGTCCGGCTGACGAGGGTGAGGCCCTTGGGCGGGCGGCCCTGGGCGTCCAGGCCGAAGCGGGCGGCGGTCTCGGTGCCGAAGGCGGCGTCCAGGCGCTGCTTGAGCCGGTCGGCGGCGGTGGGGTCGGCGACCGTGTCGACGACCGTGTGCCGGCCGTCGGCCCGGAACATGTCGGCGGAGCCGAGGGCGGTGGCGTAGTTGGCGGCCGCCGACTGGGCGCCCTGGTCGGTGTGCGGGAAGCCGGTGGCGATGCCGTTGGCGGTGGTGTCCACCGGTTTGGTGCCGGTGGGTGCGGTGGCGGCGCTGCTGGGCACGGCGCCGTCACCGGAGGAGGTGCCGCCGGCGGTCGGGCCGGGCTTGTCCCGGTTGGCGATCGACACGCCGAGCACCAGCAGGGTCACCACCACCAGGACGGCGAGCAGCGTCCGGAGGCGCCTCGGCTGACGTGCGGTCATCTGGTGGGAGGGCTGTTCGCCGACCGGCAGCCGCGTCCGGGTGTGCGGCTGGTCGTCGGACAACGGCACGGCGGCCCTCCTGGTACGGGGAGCCCGGCGGGCCCCGGTGACGCGAACACGACTGCGCCGGCAGCGCGGCGCGGGCCGCCCTGCCGGGATGACTATCCGACCGTACGATCGTCAGATCGCCATGCCGTAGACAATGGTGAACAGGGTTCCCAGCGATCCGATGATGAACACGCCGGTCAGTCCCGCGATGATCAGCCCCTTGCCCTGCTCGGCACTGAACGTGTCCCGCATCGCGGTGGCGCCGATCCGCTGCTTGGCGGCGCCCCAGACGGCGATCGCCAGGCAGGCCAGAATGGCCACGGCCATCACCACCTCGACCATCACCCGCGCCTCCGAACCGAGGCTGGCGAACGGCCCCCAGTCCGGGGCGATGCCGCCGATGATGGTGTCGATGTTGGCCTTCTTCGGTGGGTCCTCGGCCAGGTAGCCGACCACCCTGCTGTCCACGCTGCTCAGGTTCATTCCATCTCACCGCCCGATCAGGCAAATTCAAGGCCCCGAGCACGTCTGGGCGAAGGGGCAGGACCTATTCTTGGCCAGATCTGATGTCGACTTGGCTATATCTCGTGGATTGGTCGTGAGTCATGGGACACGTACGACAGGATGTCCACCGTACGAAGGATACCGCTCACTCTTCGTATCTGGGTTGATTGCGCTGAGCAACGTCTTCCGGGACAATCGCAACTGACGCCACGTCGGGGATGGTGCTGATGGTACTCCGCAGAGCGGGCACGGCGGCGGCCGCCGCCGCGGTTGTGACGATCGGATTCGCGGGCCTGGTCACCATGGGCACCTTGGCCGCCAGCGGCACCACGCCGGCCGCCGGCAACAATCTCGCACTCTCCAGCGGCACCGTGCCGGCGGCCTATCAGCCGCTCATCCAGAAATGGGGCACGCTCTGCCCGGAGATCTCGCCGCCGATGCTGGCGGCGCAGCTCTACCAGGAGAGCGGATTCGACCCCGGCGCCAGGAGTCCTGCCAAGGCGTACGGCATGGCGCAGTTCCTGGAGGCCACCTGGGCCACCTACGGCGTGGACGCCAACAACGACGGCCGGCGCGACATCTGGGACCCGGCCGACGCCATCGCCTCCGCGGCGAGCTACGACTGCGCGCTCGCCAAGGACGTCTCCACCGTCCCCGGCGACCGCCAGGCCAACATGCTGGCCGCCTACAACGCCGGCCCGTACGCGGTGATCAAGGCGGGCGGCGTGCCGGCCTACCGGGAGACCCAGGGCTACGTCCGCAACATCCAGGCGCTGTCGCGCAGCTTCACCGCGCCCGCCGCCAACACCGCCATCGCCGCCTCCCAGCAGGCCGCCGGCGCCATCTACTTCGCCCAGACGAAGATCGGCATCCCCTACGAGTGGGGTGGCGAGGGCCTTCCCTCGCAGGCCGGCCGGTTCGACTGCTCCGGCCTGACCCAGGCGGCGTTCAAGTCGGTCGGCATCACCCTGCCGCGGGTCGCCAACGACCAGTGGTACGCCGGCGAGCACCCGTCCCGCGACCAGCTCCGCCCGGGCGACCTGGTGTTCTTCGCCACCGACCTGGGCGACCCGCGCTCGATCCACCACGTCGGCATCTACGTCGGCGGCGGCTACATGATCGACGCCCCGCACACCGGCGCCGTGATCCGCTACGACACCATCAACCAGAAGGACTACATCGGCGCCACCCGGGTCACCAGCGACGGCGCGGGCGCCCTGCCCGTCCGCAACGGCGACGGCACCATCACCGGCAGCAGGGCGCCGGCCGCCGGCTGAGCCGCCGTCGGCCCGCGGGTGTGCGCGCGGGGTGGACGGTGAGTCAAGTTTCCATAACGCGCGATCTTCGTGGAACCCTGTGGCCTGCACATGGCGTTCTCGCTCCGTGGGCGGACCGGTCGCCCAGGTGTGTGCCGATCTGACAGGGAGGTGCGGCGTGTCGACGCTGCTCGCCGACACGGGCAACCCCGACCTGGGCCTGCTGCGCGCGGTCAACGGGCTGGCCGCGTCCGCACCGGGCTGGCTGGACTCGCTGGTCTCCTGGATCGGCGAGTACGGCATCCTGCTCGGCCTGGCCGCCCTCTGCCTCACCGCCTGGCTGCGGGCGCGCCGCCGGCCGGACGCCCCGGTCGCGGTGGCCGGCCTGCTCTGGGCGCCGCTCGCGGTGGCGATCGCCGAGCTGGCCAACCTGCCGATCTCCGCGATCGTCGACCGCCCCCGGCCGTTCGTCGACCACCCCGACCTGACCGTGCTGGTCGACGGCAAGGCCGGCACCCTCTCCTTCGTCAGCGACCACTCCACGATGTCGATGGGCATCGCGGTCGCGCTGTACCTGGTGAACCGTCGGCTCGGCCTGGCCGCCGGCGGGCTCGCCCTGCTCCAGGGCTTCTGCCGGATGTACATGGGCGTCCACTACCCGACCGACGTGATCGGCGGGTACGCGCTCGCCACCGCCGTGGTGCTGCTGCTGGCACCGATCGCGATGGCCGTCCTGGTGCCGCTGTGCCACGCGGTGACCCGCACCGCGGCCGCGCCGCTGGTCGTCGCCCCGCGGCGCACGGCGGCGGCCCGCGGCCGGCGGCGCGAGCGGTCCGCCGACCGGGAGGGCGCGGACCGGGACACCGCGCGGGACTCCGACCTGGCGGCCTGACCCGCCCCCGGCCCGGCCGGCCGGGCGGTCAGCTCTCCCGGCCGACCTCCGCGAGGTGGTCGGCGACGTCCCGGCGGGCCCGGTCGCGGGAGCGCCGGCCCGGCGCGTACCAGCCGCAACTGCACAGCGCGAAGCAGAAGGACCCGCGTTCCTCGAGCGTCACCCGGTGGACCGCGGTCGGGGACGAGCCGGTGCCGACCGGCAGCTCACTGTGCACACCTTCACGGTAGTCCGCGCCGACACCGGCGCGCGCCGCATTCCGCACGCCGGATGCCCGTAACCCACACGGCCTCAACTCGTTGGGCCGGAGAGGCCTCCGCCCACCCGGGGCGGCGGCTCGCCGGGCATCGGGGCCCGAGGGGGTTGTGTCGATCGTGAAGAAGCCGCAGTCCGTCCGCACCGCAGCCGCCGCAGCGGTGCTCACCGCCGCGCTCTCCGCCTGCTCGGGGGGCGGCGGACAGGCGCAGAACGCCTCGGCGGACCAGCTCTCCGCCGACCCGCTGACCGCCGTGCGGTCCGCGCCCGACATCACCGGGCGGACGGGTTCGGCGCACACCGCGACCCAGCTGACCACGGAGTCCGGGGACAAGAAGGCGGTGTTCAACGGCACCGGCGGCTACGACTACGTGAAGCGGATCGGCCGGCTGGAGATCGACGTGCCGCCCGGGGCGGCCACCACCGGGACGATCAAGGAGGTCGTCCTGCCCGGCACGGTCTACCTGCAGAACAGCGGCGCCAAGATCCCCGCGGGCAAGTGGGTCCGGCTGGACGTCCGGCAGCTGCCCGACGGCAACCTGGTCAGCAGCGGTGCGACCGACCCGGCGAGCGCCGCGGGCGCGCTGCGCGGCGCGCAGTCGGCGGACCTGGTCGGCTCGGAGACGGTCGACGGGGTGGAGCTCAAGCACTACAAGGGCACCCTGGACCTCGCCAAGGCCGCCGAGGCCACCGGCGGCCGCGGCGCGGACGGCCTGCGGATGGCCGCCCAGACCTTCACCCAGAAGCAGGTGCCCTACGAGGCCTGGCTGGACGCCCAGGGCAGGCTGCGCAAGGTGGTGGAGACCTTCGCCTTCGCCGGGGTGGCGGGCTCCAAGGAGGCCAAGGACCAGGTCAAGGTGGTCTCGACCACCTCACTGGTCGACTTCGGCAAGCCGGTGGACGCGGCCGAGCCGGCGGCCTCGGAGATCTACTCGATGAAGGCCTCGGCGCCCGCGAAGTAGCGGCCGCACCATCCGGGGCGGCCGCGGATAGTGCCTGCGGGGGCAGAGATGGCCCGTCCGTGCCATGGGGTGCGGCGCCGCCGCTCCCTACCCTGGAGGGTGGGGTTTCTGCCGCCCTGGGCGGGAGGCGGCGCTGGAGGGGTGGTGCAGAAGGTGGCGTCCTCGGACGGCCGCGCCGGCGGCCACGACAAGACCGCGCTCGACGAGATCGAGCTGGCCGGCGAGCTCATGATCGCCGCGTCGGCCAGCGCCGACGAGCGGCTGGCCAACGAACAGATCGACCGGGTGCTGCTGGACGGGGTGGCAGGGCCGGGCACCCCGGCCGAGGCCGCACCCGACCGCTGGCCCCGGCCGCACCCGACCGCTGGCCCGGCCGGGCCGCCCGGCTGAGCGGCGGTCAGGTGCGCAGCAGGCGGGCGATGGCGGCCGTCGCCTCGGCGACCTTGCCGTCGAGCTCGGCGCCGCCCTCCTCGGCGGCGGCGGCGACGCAGTGCCGCAGGTGCTCCTCCAGCAGCGACAGGGCGAAGGACTGCAGCGCCTTGGTGCCGGCCGAGACCTGGGTGAGGATGTCGATGCAGTAGACGTCCTCGTCGACCATCCGCTGGAGTCCGCGGATCTGGCCCTCGATCCGGCGCAGCCGCTTGAGGTGCTCGTTCTTCTGTGCGCTGTACCCGTGCGGGCCGTGGTGGTGGGCGCCCGCCTCCGCGGTGACGTCGTCGGTGTCCGGGACGGCCTCCGGCTCCGGGCCCTGGGTGCGCGTCTGAATCGTGGTCATCCGGACCTCCGCCGTCTCCCTGCTCGCCGTGCCTGGACCTCCAGTGTCCAACACCTCGGCCCTCCGGTCTGTTCCGCCGGCCGGGCGGGCACCGGATCTCCCCGTGCACGGCGGGAGCAATACCCGGGGTGATCCGCCAGACTGGGGGACCGCGTCAACACCCCGTTTGCACACCCGGGACGATCAGCGCCTAGAGTCGTTGGGTCCCTACCCCGCACATCGGAGATTTCGGTGCGTTTTAGCCTGACCCCGAAGGAGACGAGCTTCTACGACATGTTCGCCGCTGCGGCGGAGAACCTCGTCGTGGGATCGAAGCTCCTTCTGGAACTGCTGGGATCAGACGTGTCGGCCCGCGCGGAGATCGTCGAGCGCATGCGCGCCGCCGAGCACGCGGGCGACGACACCACCCACGCGATCTTCCACCAGCTGAACTCCTCCTTCATCACGCCCTTCGACCGCGAGGACATCTACACCCTCGCCGGTTCGCTGGACGACATCATGGACTTCATGGAGGAGGCCGTCGACCTGGTCGTCCTCTACGACATCGAGACCCTCCCGAAGGGCGTGGAGCAGCAGATCGAGGTCCTGGCCCGGGCCGCGGAACTGACCGCGGAGGCGATGCCCAACCTGCGGTCGATGCAGAACCTCACCGAGTACTGGATCGAGATCAACCGGCTGGAGAACCAGGCCGACCAGATCCACCGCAAGCTGCTGGCCCACCTCTTCTCCGGCCAGTACGACGCGATCGAGGTGCTGAAGCTGAAGCAGGTCGTCGACGTCCTGGAGGAGGCCGCCGACGCGTTCGAGCACGTCGCCAACACGGTGGAGACCATCGCGGTCAAGGAGTCCTGACCGCGTGGACACGGCAGCACTGATCGCCACCGTCGGTGTGGCGTTCTTCTTCACGTACACCAATGGCTTCCACGACTCCGCGAACGCCATCGCGACCTCGGTCTCGACCCGGGCGCTGACGCCCCGGGCCGCGCTGGCGATGGCGGCGGTGATGAACCTGGCCGGCGCCTTCCTGGGCTCCGGGGTGGCGAAGACCGTCTCCAGCGGGATCATCGAGACCCCGAGCGGCAGCCAGGGCATGGCGATCCTGTTCGCGGCGCTGGTCGGCGCGATCACCTGGAACCTGGTCACCTGGTACTTCGGCCTCCCGTCGTCCTCCTCGCACGCGCTGTTCGGCGGCATGGTGGGCGCGGCGCTGGCCGGCGGCACCGAGGTGATCTGGAGCGGTGTGGTCGACAAGATCATCATCCCGATGATCCTGTCGCCGGTGGTCGGCCTGATCGGCGGTTTCCTGGTGATGCTGGGGATCCTCTGGATCTTCCGGCGGGCCAACCCGCACCGCGCCAAGCGCAACTTCCGGGTCGCGCAGACCGCCTCCGCGGCCGCCATGGCCCTGGCGCACGGTCTGCAGGACGCCCAGAAGACGATGGGTGTGGTCGTCCTGGCGCTCACCATCTCCGGCCACCAGTCCGGCAACGACATCCCGATCTGGGTGAAGATCTCCTGCGCGACGATGCTCTCGCTGGGCACCTACGCGGGCGGCTGGCGCATCATGCGCACCCTCGGCCGCAAGATCATCGAGCTGGACCCGCCGCAGGGCTTCGCCGCCGAGGCGACCGCCTCCGCGGTCATGTACATCACCTCGTTCGTCTACGCGGCGCCGATCTCCACCACCCACGTGATCACCTCGGCGATCATGGGCGTCGGTGCGACCAAGCGGGTCCGCGCGGTCCGCTGGGGCGTGGCCAAGAACATCGTGATGGGCTGGTTCATCACCATGCCGGCCGCCGCGCTGGTCGCCGCGGCGATGTACGGGATCATCGATCTCCTCCTCCTCTGACGGCCGCCGCCACGGCCGCCAAACGGAGCAGGGCCCGCCCCCACATCACGGGGGCGGGCCCTTCGCTTCGCGGCGGCACCGCCATGCAGCACCGCGAAGCAGCAGGTGGGGCTCCGGAGAGCCGGTCCGATCAGCCGAAGCGGCCGGAGATGTAGTCCTCGGTGGCCTGGACGGACGGGTTGGAGAAGATCCGCTGGGTGTCGTCCAGCTCGATCAGCTTGCCCGGCTGGCCGACGCCCGCCAGGTTGAAGAAGGCGGTGCGGTCGGAGACGCGGGCCGCCTGCTGCATGTTGTGCGTCACGATCACGATCGTGTACTGGGACTTCAGCTCGCCGATCAGGTCCTCGATGGCGAGGGTGGAGATCGGGTCGAGCGCCGAGCAGGGCTCGTCCATCAGCAGGACCTGGGGCTCGACCGCGATGGCGCGGGCGATGCACAGGCGCTGCTGCTGGCCGCCGGAGAGGCCGGCACCGGGCTTGTTGAGCCGGTCCTTGACCTCGTTCCAGAGGTTGGCGCCCTTGAGGGACTTCTCCACCACGCCGTCCAGGACGGACTTCTTGCGGACGCCGGCGAGCTTGAGGCCGGCCACCACGTTGTCGTAGATCGACATGGTGGGGAAGGGGTTCGGCCGCTGGAACACCATGCCGACGGAGCGGCGGACGGCGACCGGGTCGATGTTGGAGGCGTACAGGTTCTCGTCGTCCAGCAGCACCTTGCCCTCGACGCGGGCGCCGGGGATGACCTCGTGCATGCGGTTGAGGGTGCGCAGGAAGGTGGACTTGCCGCAGCCGGAGGGGCCGATGAAGGCCGTCACGGAGCGGGGCTCGATGGTCATCGAGATGTCCTCGATGGCGCGGGTGGAGCCGTAGTAGGCGGACAGTCCGCTGACGTCGATGCGCTTGGCCATGATCTTTCGTCTCTTCTCGTCTTCTCGTACGTCAGTCGGGGTCAGCGTCCGCCCTTGGGCGCACGCCAGCGGGCGACGCCCCGGGCGATGAGGTTGAGCCCCATCACGAAGGCGATCAGCACCAGCGCGGCACCCCAGGCACGGGCATAGCCGAAGTCGTTGTTGACCATCGAGTACTGCTGCCAGATGTAGAGCGGCAGCGACTGCTGCGGTCCGTTGAACGGGTCGCTGTTGATGGCGTCGGCGCCGAAGACCAGCATCATCACGGGCGCGGTCTCGCCGGTGATACGGGCCACCGCCAGCATGATGCCGGTGGTGATGCCGCCGATCGCGGTCGGCAGGACGACCCGCAGGACGGTCTTCCACTTGGGCACACCGAGGGCGTACGAGGCCTCCCGCAGCTCGTTCGGAACGAGCTTGAGCATCTCCTCGGTCGAGCGGACGACGACCGGCATCATCAGGATGGCCAGCGCCAGGCTGCCGGAGAAGCCCGAGTACTCGAACCCGAGCATGATGTTCCACAGCGAGAGGATGAACAGGCCGGCGACGATCGACGGGACACCCGTCATGACGTCGACGAAGAAGGTCACCCAGCGGGCGAGCCGGCCGCGGCCGTACTCCACCAGGTAGACCGCGGTCAGCAGGCCGATCGGCGCGGCGATCAGGGTGGCCAGCAGGACCTGCTCCAGGGTGCCGATCAGGGCGTGGTAGATGCCGCCGCCGGGCCCGGAGGAGATCACGTTCTTCATGGAGTGGGTCAGGAAGTTGCCGTCCAGCACCTTCAGACCCTGCTGCACCGTGTAGATGGTCAGTGCGGCGAGCGGGACGACGGCCAGGATGAAGGCGACCCAGACCACCGAGGTGGCGAGCCGGTCCTTGGCCTGGCGGCGGCCCTCGATCGAGGCGGAGAGCGCGAAGCTCAGCGCCACGAACAGCACGGCGGCGATCAGGCCCCACTGGATGTGGCTCTTCAGGCCCGCGCCCGCGCCGATCGCGCAGCCGAGGCCGATCGAGAGGAGGGCGACACCGGCGGGCGCCCACTTGGGCAGCCGGGCGGTGGTGAGGCGGCGGCTCAGCTGGGGAGCCGCAGCGGCGGTGGTGGTCACGGTGCTCATGCGCCGGCTCCCGAGTACTCCTTGCGGCGGGCGATGATCAGTCGGGCCGCACCGTTGACCAGCAGGGTGATCACGAACAGGACCAGGCCGGAGGCCATCAGGGCGTCCCGGCCGAAGGGCTGGGCCTCGTTGAACTTCAGCGCGATGTTCTGCGCGAAGGTGCCGCCGCCCGGGTCCAGGATGTGCAGCGACAGGACGCTGTTGGCGGAGAGCACGATGGCCACCGCGATGGTCTCGCCGAGCGCGCGGCCGAGGCCGAGCATCGAGGCCGAGATGATGCCGGGGCGGCCGAAGGGCAGCACCGCGGTGCGGATCATCTCCCAGCGGGTCGCGCCGAGCGCGAGCGCCGCCTCCTCGTGCATCCGCGGCACCTGCCGGAACACCTCGCGGCTGACCGCGGTGATGATCGGCAGGACCATGATCGCGAGCAGGATGCCGACGGTGAACAGGTTGCGCGGGGTCACACCGGGCTGGGTCTGGTCGAACAGGAACGTCCAGCCGAGGTACTGGTCCATCCACGCGGTCAGGCCGTTCATGTGCGGGACGAGGAAGAGCACGCCCCACAGGCCGTAGACGATGCTGGGCACGGCGGCCAGCAGGTCCACCAGGTAGGCGAACGGCTGGGCGATCCGGCGCGGAGCGTAGTGCGAGATGAACAGCGCGATGCCCACGGCGACCGGCACCGCGATCGCCATGGCGATCAGGGCGCTGACGATGGTGCCGAAGGCGAGGACGGCGATGCCGAAGACCGGCTTGGGGGCGTCCGGGTTCCACTCGAAGGTGGTGAAGAAGTTGCCCTCGTTCTTGGAGAGCGCGAGGCCCGAGCGGTAGGCGAGGAAGCCTGCGATGGCGGCCATGATGACCAGCAGCAGGATGCCGGACCCTCGGGTGAGGTTGAAGAAGATGCTGTCTCCGAGCCGGCTGTCACGCCGGGCTCGGCCGGGCCGGGCTAGTGGGGGGTCGTGGGGGGTGGTTGGGATTTTGGTGTTCTAGGGGGTGAGGGTGGGGCGCCC
>NZ_JBHWBW010000069.1:0-7225 GCF_042735675.1 Kitasatospora sp. NPDC059571 | reverse complement strand
TTGCTCGCGTGGGTTGGCGCCATTTCTGACCTCCAGCTGGTGGGCGGACCCTGGGGTGTGTTTCTAGAAGTTGCTGACTCCGCGCGGGGTGTCACGCGGGGCGCGCCCGGCCCTGCCTCGTGAGGCGGCAGGGGGTGATGAAGTCATGATCGTCTACTCCGGTCTGACGGTGCTGCCCCCGTGGGGGACGGCACCTGGCGGCGGTGCCCCGGACTGTGCGGTTCTGGGTGGTGCTTCCGGCGGGGCGGCCCGTCCCCCCTTGAGGGCCGCCCCACCGGTGGTGCGGGGATCAGGCCAGGGTCGGGATGACGGCCTGGACCTTGGAGGCGAGCTCCTTCGGCAGCGGGACGTAGCCCTTGGCGCCGATGGCCTGCTGGCCGGAGTCGCTGATGGTGTAGGTGAGGAAGGACTTCAGCGTGTCGAGGGTGTCCGCCTTGTTGCCCTTGTCGCAGACGATCTCGTAGGTGACCAGGACGAGCGGGTACGCGCCCTCGTCCTTGGTCGCGTAGTCGAGGCTCAGGGCCAGGTCGCTGCCGGTGCCGGCGATCTTCGCCTTGGCGAAGGTGGTGGCGGCGTTCTCGGCGGTGGCCTCGACCGGCTTGGAGGCGCCGGTGTTGATGGCGGCGCTCTTCAGGTTATTGGTCTGGGCGTAGGAAAGCTCGACGTAGCCGATCGAGTTCGGGACCTGCTTCACCTGCGCCGAGACGCCGGCCGAGCCGTTGGCGGACTGGCCGCCCTTGCCCGCCCAGGTCTTGCTGGCCGGGTAGGTCCAGGCGCCGCCCGAGGCCTTGGCCAGGTAGCCGGTCAGGTTGGCGGTGGTGCCGGAGTCGTCCGAACGGTGGATGGCCTGGATCGGCGCGTCCGGCAGGGTCACACCCGGGTTCAGGGTGGCGATGGCCGGGTCGTTCCACTTGGTGATCTGCGAGTCGAAGATCTTCGCCACGGTCGGGCCGTCGAGGACCAGCTTGTCGACGCCGTCCACGTGGAAGACGATCGAGATCAGACCGCCGACCATCGGCAGGTTGATGCCCTGGCCGGTCTTGCAGACGGCCTTGGAGGCGTCGACCTCGGCCGGCTTCAGGGCGGAGTCGGAGCCGGCGAAGGCCACCTTGCCCTGGTTGAACTGCTGGACACCGGCGCCGGAGCCGCCGCCGCCGTAGGTGATCGTCGAGCTGGAGCAGGCGGAGCCGTACGCGGCCTTCCAGACGTCGACCGCGTTGGTCTGCGCGGTCGAGCCGGCGCCCAGGAGCTGGCCGCCCTTGCCGCAGGCGATCGAGGCGGCGGAGGCCGCACCCGAGGAGGCGGCGGAGGCGCCGTTGCTGCTGCTGGTGTTGTCGTCCGTGCCGCAGGCCGAGAGCGACAGCGTGCTGACGAGCGCCACGGCACCGATGGCGAGGGCCTTGGAGCGGCCGTTCCGCTGGAGCTTCACAGGGTGTCCCTTTCTGAGGCATTCCCGGCGCCCTGGTGAGCTCGTCGATGGCTCGATCGGCGCGGTTTGCTGTGGTCCGGGGCCTGTTCGGCCCTCCGGTGACACCGAAGGTAGGCCGGGCAGGTGACGCGTCAGGCGGTCACAAATGAACGAAGGGTGAACCTCGGACGGATGGCAGGAAACCGCGGCCGGTAGTAACGGTTGCGTCACGGTGGGGGCGCGGTGAGATCACCGCGCACGAGCCCTCCGCCGGTCACCCAACCGCTGGTCAGACGGCATATCCGAGCAGTCGCAGCAGGGCGTCCACCAGGACCCCGTCCCGGGCGTGGGTGAGCCGTTCCCTGGCCTTCCGCGGGGGCAGCCATTCCAGCCGGTCCACCTCGCGGTTGGGGGTGAAGGCGCCTTTGGTCGGCACCGCCGACCAGTAGCGGACCTCCTTCGGCCGGCCCTGCACCAGGTAGTGCTGGGTCGGCAGCTCGGCCCCCAGCTCGCAGTGGAACCCGGTCTCCTCGAGGACCTCGCGCAGCGCGGCCGCCCGCCAGCCCTCACCCGGGTCCAGCTTGCCCTTCGGCAGGCTCCAGTCGTCGTACTTGGGCCGGTGGACGAGGGCGATCCGCGGCTTCTTCCGCCCGCTGCCCTTCTTCTTCGGCGGCCCCGGCACCCAGAGCACCGCCCCCGCCGCGAGGACGGTCGGCCCGTAGCCGGCCGTCCCCTTGCGGGCCCCGCGCACCCCGCCGGGTCCGCGCCCGTAGGGGTTCGATCCGTACGCCGCTGCGCTCAGGCGCTCGCCCATTCACTCCGTCCGTGGTGCTGGGGGTGGTACCACCGCCGGCCCGGCGAGGGCAGGCGGGAGCTCCGGCCACCGGCGGCCGAACGCGTACCGTGCCGCCTCGACCTCCAGTCGCTGATCAGCATGCACCACACCGAGCACGTACGCGGTCGCCGGAGTGATCCGCGGGGTGCGCGCCGCCGCGGCGGCCGCGGCCGCCGCGTCCGCCGCCTCGTGGTGGCGGGCCAGGATCACGTCGAGCTCGTCCAGCCCGGTCGGAGCACCCGTCCCGTCCGCGGACGCACCGGTCACCTCCAGGGCGTACCTGGCCCGCTTCAGCAGCACCCCGGCCCGGTGCCACGGCCGGTCGTCCGCGGCCAGCACCGCGTCGGCGTCCGACGGCGGCCCGGCGGGACCGCCCGGCTCGGCGGGCACCGGCGCGAGCCGGCGCAGGCCGTCCCCGCCGTACGGCTGCGCCGTCCGGTCCAGCGGCAGCCGGCCGACCGCCGTGCCGAGGTCCGCGAACGCGGCCGCGGCCTCCGCCCGGAGCGCGGCGGGGGAGCGGCGGGCCGACCCCGCCAGCAGCGGGACCTCGCCGGCCAGCAGGGTCATCCGGTCCGCCAGCGCGTGCAGCCGTGCCGACCGCAGCTCCTGCAGCAGTGCGGAGTGCGCCCGGGTGCGCGCCAGGGTCAGCTGGCGCTCCAGCAGTGCCCGGGCCTTCGGCGCACCCGCGTGGCCCGCCAGCATGCCTGGCGCTGCGTCGGTGTCGGCGAGGGAGTCCAGGGCGGCCAGCAGCCGGACCGACCGGCGGCGGTAGCCGGGTTCGGTGGCCAGCAGGTCGAGCAGCCAGCGCAGCTCGGTCCGGACCTCCACGGCCCAGCCGGCGTCGAACGCGGTGCCGAAGGTGTGCAGGGCGCCGCCGATCCTGCGGACCGCCCGCAGGAGGTCGTCCGCACCCGCCGCCGACGCCGGGAGCGAGCCCGGTCTGGACCCGGCCTCGCCGACCGCCTGCGGCAGGGCGCGCAGGAACGCGCCGGCCTGCCGGGTGAGGTAGCCGGTGAGGACCTCCCCGGCGGACGCTGCGGGCGCCGCCGGGGCCGTCGTCGGCGAATCGGTCATGCGTGGACTCCCCCATGTGGTGCCGGGTCCGTCCCAGGGCACGGTGCCCCGCGGCCGGACGGCCCGGGCGGACGGTCAGCGGCGCCGCTGGCGCGAGGCGATCAGCAGGTCCTGGACGTGCCGGAGCGGATTGCCCTCGGCATCGACCGCGTGGCGGGTCCAGGCGCCGTCCGGGCCCAGGTGCCAGGACTCCGTCTCCTCCGAGACGCCGAGGTCGATCAGGCCGGACAGCTCGGTGCGGTGCGCCGGGTCGGTGACCTTGACCAGCGCCTCGATGCGGCGGTCCAGGTTGCGGTGCATCATGTCGGCGCTGCCGAACCACACCTCCGGCTCGCCGCCGTTGCCGAAGACGAAGATCCGCGAGTGCTCCAGGAAGCGGCCGAGCACGCTGCGCACCCGGATGTTCTCGCTCAGCCCGGGGACGCCGGGGCGGATCGCACAGATGCCGCGCACCCACACGTCCACCGGCACACCGGCCTGCGAGGCCCGGTACAGCGCGTCGATGACGGCCTCGTCGACGATCGAGTTGACCTTGATCTTGACGAAGGCCGGCCGGCCGGCCCGGTGGTGCGCGATCTCCCCGTGGATCCGCGAGATCAGGCCGTCCCGCAGGCCGCGCGGTGCGGTCAGCAGCCGGCGGTAGGACTCCCGGCGGGAGTACCCGGACAGCCGGTTGAAGAGGTCCGACAGGTCGGCGCCGACCTGCGGGTCCGCGGTGAGCAGGCCGAGGTCCTCGTACAGCCGGGCCGTCTTGGGGTGGTAGTTGCCGGTGCCGACGTGCGAGTAACGTCGGAGCGTCTCGCCCTCCTGCCGCACGACCAGCGACAGCTTGCAGTGCGTCTTCAGCCCGATCAGGCCGTAGACCACGTGGCAGCCGGCCTCCTCCAGCTTGCGGGCCCACTTGATGTTGGCCTGCTCGTCGAAGCGCGCCTTGATCTCGACCAGCACCAGCACCTGCTTGCCGGACTCGGCGGCGTCGATCAGCGCGTCGACGATCGGCGAGTCGCCGGAGGTCCGGTAGAGCGTCTGCTTGATCGCCAGCACGTGCGGGTCGGCGGCGGCCTGCTCCAGGAACGCCTGCACCGAGGTGGAGAAGCTGTCGTACGGGTGGTGCAGCAGGACGTCCCGCTCCCGCATCGCCGCGAAGATGTCCGGCAGCGAGGCGGACTCCACGTCGGTGAGCCCGCGCGCGGTGCCCGCCACGAACTTCGGGTACTTCAGCTCCGGACGGTCCAGCCCCGCGATGCCGAACAGGCCGGTCAGGTCGAGCGGCCCGGGCAGCGGGAAGACCTCCGCCTCGGTGATGTTCAGCTCCCGCACCAGCAGGTCCAGGATGTAGGGGTCGATCGACTCCTCGACCTCCAGGCGGACCGGCGGGCCGAAGCGCCGCCGCATGAGCTCCTTCTCCAGGGCCTTGAGGATGTTCTCGGCGTCGTCCTCCTCGACCTCCAGGTCCTCGTTGCGGGTGACCCGGAAGGCGTGGTGGGCGAGCACCTCCATGCCCGGGAAGAGCTCCTCCAGGTGCGCCCCCATGACGTCCTCCAGCGGCACGTACCGCTGGGGCGAGGCCTCCAGGAAGCGCGACAGCGACTGCGGCACCTTCACCCGGGCGAAGTGCTTGTGCCCGGAGACCGGGTTGCGCACCACGACCGCCAGGTTGAGGCTCAGGCCGGAGATGTACGGGAAGGGGTGCGCCGGGTCGACGGCCAGCGGCGTCAGCACCGGGAAGATCTGCTGGCGGAAGAGCGTGTGGAGCCGCGACTGCTCCTTCTCGGCGAGGTCGGGCCAGCGGACCAGCTCTATCCCCTCGGCGGCGAGGTCCGGCAGTACCTCGTGCTGGAAGGCCGCCGCGTGCCTGGCCATGAGCTCGCGCGAACGGCGCCAGATCTGGTCCAGCACCTCGCGGGGCTGGAGCCCGGACGCGCTGCGGGTGGCCACGCCGGTCGCGATCCGGCGCTTGAGGCCCGCCACCCGGACCATGAAGAACTCGTCCAGGTTGCTGGCGAAGATCGCCAGGAACTTGGTCCGCTCCAGCAGGGGGATGTCCGACTCCTCGGCCAGCTCCAGCACCCGCTCGTTGAACGCCAGCCAGCTGCGCTCGCGGTCCAGGAATCGGCCCTCGGGCAGCTCGCCGAACTCGGACTCGACGTCCGCCAGCACCGACAGCAGGCGGCCCGCGGCACCGGCGGACTTCGCCCGGGCTCCGGCGGCGACCGGCTCGTCGTTCAGCGGGAGCCCGAGCGCGTTGGAGATCACGCTCGGCAGCGGTGTCCCGGCCGGGGCGGTCTCGGGGACGGCGGGGGACGGCGCGGTCCGGGCGGCCTTCGCCGCGCCCTTGGCGCCGGCCGCCCGGCCCGAGGCCTTACCGCCCGCAGAGGACCGCGGCGCCGGCGCCTGCCGTACGGAGGCGGAGCCCGGCGTGCGCGACCCGTCGGAGGCCGATCGCCCGGACGCGCTCCCGGCGCCGACCGGACCGGACGAGGCGGAGACGGGGCCAGGGATGTTCATCGATGCCAGCTCCTCCTGCAGAGCGAAGTCACGGTCGCACGCGACGCGGTCGTTCCGGTCGTCAGCAGCCGTACCGTCGGCGCACGTGCTGGTGGCGTACGCGGTGCCCTCGTCCCGCCACACCAGTTCCCACCCGCCGGGGGCGGCCGATTGCTGGCCGGCCGGTCTGCGGGCGGAGCGGGGACGAGGCACCACGGGCGTCATCCTGTGATCTTCGCGGCGTCAATTGAATCCACGGTAAACACTGCATGGCCAGGAGGAAAGCTGAGACGGTCACCCCTGTGGCCGCTGTCAGCCGGCTTCGCCGGTCCTCCGGACGCGATACATCAGATCCACCTCGTGGACGGTGAAACCCACTCGCTCATATACCCGCACAGCGGCCGGATTGTCAGCGTCCACATAAAGAAGTACCGCCGGAACGCCCCGCTCCAGAATCAGGTGGCGAAGGCCCGCCGAGGTCAGCGCCCGGCCCAGGCCGCTGCCCTGTTCGGTCGGCGCGACCCCGACGACGTAGACCTCGCCGAGGCCGTCCGGATGGACCTTCGTCCAGTGGAAGCCCACCAGGTCGTCGCCGCGGAACGCGAGGAAGAAGCCGGCCGGGTCGAACCAGGGCTCGGCCATCCGGTCCGCGAGGTCGGCCTGCGTCCAGGAGCCCTGCTCGGGGTGGTGCGCGAAGGCGAGCGCGTTGAGCCCCAGCCACGCCCGGTCGTCCTCGCCGGGCCGGAAGGTCCGCAGGACCACACCGGCCGGCAGCACCGGCTCGCCCGGGACGTCGGCCGCGGGCCGGCGCATCTGCCGCAGCTCCCGGACGAGCTCGGCCCGGTGCCGCGCCGCCAGCCGGGCCGCTGCCGGGTGCCCGCCGTGTGCCCAGAAGTCCACGTCCTGGCCGGTCGCGGCCCCGAGCACCGCCTCGGCCAGCCGACCGCCGAGGCCCTGGCCCCGCAGCTCCGGGTGGACGGCGAACTCCGCGGTCGCCCGGCCGCCCTCCTGCGCGGCGAGCTCCAGCTGCCCGTACCCCGCGGGACGCCCCCCGGCGAGCTGGAGGAAGTGCCGGACGCCCGGCCGCTCCGCCCCCGCCCGGAGCCGCAGCCGGCCGGCCTCCGACACCGCCTCCCGGCCGTCGTCCACGACGGCGGCCGTCAGCACGGCACGCGCCACCGCCAGGTCGTCGGAGGTGAGCTCGGACGTGACGCGGATCGGGTCGCCGCTGGACGGCGTGCGGGTGGTCTCCATGAAACGACCTTACGTCCCGTCAGACGCCTTGGGGGTATGCGGGTCCCGGAAATGCGAGAAGCCCCGCCCGGGTGACCCCGGCGGGGCGTCTCAGAAGAAATTTTGGGCGGCGTCCAACTCAACCACACGGTCCCCCCAGCAGTACCAACGGCGCGTTTTTGCATATC
>NZ_JBHWBW010000068.1:14325-24341 GCF_042735675.1 Kitasatospora sp. NPDC059571 | reverse complement strand
GCCGGAGGCGGTCGGGGCCGGACGGGGCCGGCTCGTCGCCGCCGACCCGGGGGTGCGGCACGAAGGCCGCCTCGTGCCGGCACGGGCCGGGCATCTCGGGGGCCGGGTAGGAGATTCCGGTGCCGGCCGTGGCCGCCCCCGGGTCGTGCCGGACGTGCTGCTCGTACGGCACGGTGGCGGGCCATTCCTCCGCCCCCTCCTGAACGGCGGTGCCGTAGGCAGGGGTCCCGTACGACGCCGTGCCGTACACCGTCGTGCCGTACGAAGGGAAGAACTCGCCGGTCGGCTCGTACATGGTCTGCTCCGTTCGCTCCTCGGCGTGCCGGCAGCACGCCCCGTCCCGCGGTCCGCCCCCGAGAGGGTCATCCGCCGGCCGGTCTCTGTTCGGTGGTGCATCGCACGGAGAACTCGTACTCGAGCCGGCGGATCGTCCGCGCGAAGTCGGCCAGCAGACGCGAGCAGTGCTGCAGGACCACCCGCTCGCCGTTGCAGTACAGATAGCCGGCCCGTACGTCGCCGGCCACGTTGGCCCGGTCGGGGACGAAGAACCACTTCCCGAGCCTGCACACCGGATCCCGGTCCGGCGCGCGTGTCGGCACCAATGGAGACTGCGCTGAACTCATGCCCCCATCAACGAGATGTCTCCCGCCAGGGGCCTGCGGCGATCGGGTTCCATTCCATATTGCTCCCGGGCGGTGCTCGGTGAAATCCCCGGGGCGGGGGTGTCCGGCGCGGGCCGTCGCTCTCCTCGGGGCCTTTGTCGGGCGCCGTGGCGGACTTGTCGCACCGGTCGGGATGCTCGGCGGGATTCCCAGGGGTGGCGCGCGCCACTGCCCTTCAGGCGTTGCCGCGGCTCCCCGGATGCGGGTGTTCCGGCCGCTCCGTGGCCCGCGGACGCGCTTCGTGAAATTACCCGGGGCGCACGGTTGCAGAGCGGCCCGGATTCTCTGTGGACGGCCGGATCGGCGTGTTACATTTCCGCTTCTTTCGAATGTCATCAACTTTGCGTCGACACGTCTGAAATGACGGACTGTGAGGGGGCTCGGTGCTGACGGAAAGGGAATACGGGGACGCGTGCGCACTGCGCAGGCAGGGGTGGTCCGTTTCGGCGATCGCCCGACACCTCGGCCGGGACCGGAAGACGGTGCGGTCCTACCTCGCCGGTGAGCGGACCGTTGGTGTGCGCAGGACCGGACATGACGGTTTCCTGCGGTTCTTCCGGTACTGCCGCCGACGACTGCTCGACGAGCCGCACCTCAGGGCGACCGTGCTGTTCGACGAGATCGTCGAACTGGGCTACCGGGGCGGCTACTCGACCTTCACCCGGGCCCTGCGCAAGCACCGGGTGCGGCCGGCCTGCGAACGCTGTCGCGGGACCCTCCCTGCGGGTGGGGAGCAGGCGGCCGGGCCGACGGCGGAGGATGTGCGGTTCGACTGGCTGAGCCTCCCCGATCCGCCCGCCCCGTGGGGCTGCCGGGGGCCGGCCCACGTTCTGATGGCCTCGCTCCCGCGCACGGGCCGATGGCGTGCCGTGCTGGCCGAGAACGGCGAGTTCCCGCAGCTGGTCGAGGCGACCGACCGGGTGCTGCGACAGCTGGGCGGCACCGCCGGGCGGTGGCTGTTCGGCCCGGTGGCGGCCGTCCGGTGCCCGGACACCGGCCGGTCGACCGCGGCGTTCGCCCGGGTGGCCAGGTACTACGGTGCCGCCGTCGAGGTCCGCGCCCACCAGGGCGCGGGGGCCCGTCCGGTGCACGAGGGCGCGGACCTGATCACCCGCTTCTGGTGGCGCACGGTGCACGGCCACACCCGCCTCCAGGCCGCGCAGGACAGCCTCGACCAGCTGGCCGAGTGGACGGACGCCGTGCCGATGCAGCGGCGCGGCACCGGGACGGCCGAACGGCCGGGCGGCGGCACCGGGGCCGCGGACGGGCTGCGCGTCCTGCCGGAGGCACCCTTCCCGGCGCTGATCCGGGCCCCCCGCACCGTCGGCCGGCACAATCTGGTCGCCTTCCGCGGCAACCACTACGCCGTCCCGCTCGACCTGGTGGGCGCGCTGGTGGAGGTCCGCTGGCGCCTCGACGAGACGAGCCTGTCGATCAGCACGATGCGCGGAGCGGTGATCGCCCGCCACTTCCTCGCGCCGCGAGGCGCCGGACTCGTCGTCTGCGGCCGCGGTCCCGACATCACCCTGGAACGGCCCGGGCGCCCGGTGCCCGCCGGCACCGGGCCCTGCCGGGAGCAGAGAGGCAGCGAATCGCGTCCGCTGTCCCCGGCCGCACTGGCCGAGGCCGCCGCCCTGCGGCCACGCGTTCCGGCCCAGGCCCACGGGAGGGCCGCGGCGGTCCGGGCCGCGGCGCTCGGGGCACTGACTCCCGTGGCGCCGGCCGTCCCGCCCCCGCGGCCGGGCGGGCCGGACGCCGCGGCCGGAGTCCGGCAGGCGATCACGGCGATCACGGAGGCGGCGCGGACGGGGGACGACGCCCGGATCCGGGACCTGCTGGCCGGTCTCGCGCCCGCGGACACCACGGCCCCGTCGGCCGGTCCGCCGGGCGGGCGCGGGTGGTGACCGGCGCCCGTCAGCACCCGGGCCGCCGCGCCGACGGAGCCCGGTGGTCAGCCGGCGGCGGGGCCGGGGTACGGCCCCGGGCTCAGGCGGAACCAGAGGTGCTTGCCGTCGGGCTCCCGCTCGAAGCCCCAGGCGTCGCTGAGGGCGGTGATGAGGTGGAGGCCGCGGCCGTTCTCGTCGTTCACGGGGGCCGGGGTGTCCCGGGGGGCCGGGAGGTCGGGGGAGGAGTCCCGTACCTGGCAGAGGACCTCGCCGGAGTGGTGGTCGTGGCGGATCACGATGCGGACGCTGGGCCCCCGGCTGTGCTCGACGGCGTTGGCGACCGCCTCGGAGATGAGCAGTGCGGCGTTGTCGGCGGTGCGGAGGTCGGACACCAGCGCGGTCAGCGCGTGCCGGGCCTGGCCGACGGAGCGGGCCCGCCGCGGCAGGGTGACGTCGGCCAGCAGGGGCGTCGGCATGCTCTCGACCTCCGGTGGGAGAGGCGGCGGCAGCCGCCCGGGCCCCCGCTGCGTTCCATGGTGGACCGGTGGGCGGGTGCCCGGCAGCCGTCGATCGGCCCGACGCCCCGGGACGAAGGTCCGCTGCCGCCCGGGCCTTTGTGGACGATCGGCCCGCGGCCTGATGGGATGAGGCCATGACCACCGGCCGGGACCGGCGCCGATGAGGGCTGCCGGGCGAGCAGCGGGCGGCCGGCCGTGAGCGGCCTGGCGGCCGATCTCGTGCTGGGCGGTGTGGTGCTGGTCGGCTCCTCGGTGCAGCGGCTGGCCGGGATCGGATTCGCCCTGGTCTCCGCGCCCGCCCTGGTGCTGCTGCTGGGCGCGGGCCAGGGCGTCCTGCTGGCGAACGTCGCAGCGGGCACGATCAGCGCGGTCGGCCTGGTCGGCAGCTGGCGGCAGGTACGGCTGGCGGCGATGCTCCCGCTGGTCGCGGCGGCCGCGTGCACCGTCCCGCTGGGGGCCTGGGTGGCCGCGCGGCTGCCGGAGCCGGAGCTGCTGGCCGGCACCGGGGCGCTGGTGACCGTCGCAGTGCTGCTGGTGATGCGCGGGGCCCGGCTGCCCGCGCTGCGCGGCGCGGGCGGGGCGCTCGCGGCCGGTGC
The DNA here is from genome assembly GCF_042735675.1 of Kitasatospora sp. NPDC059571. Classification (NCBI taxonomy): domain Bacteria; kingdom Bacillati; phylum Actinomycetota; class Actinomycetes; order Kitasatosporales; family Streptomycetaceae; genus Kitasatospora; species Kitasatospora sp. NPDC059571. The sequence continues at coordinate 20,679 of NZ_JBHWBW010000068.1, read as the reverse complement.
GGCCAGCGGCTTCATGAACTCCTCCGCCGGGGTCGGCGGTCCCGCGGTCTCGCTGTACGCCGCGAACGCGGGGTGGACGGCCCGCGAGTTCGTGCCGAGCGCCCAGTTCTACGGCCTGCTGGTGAACGTCTTCTCGATCTCCGCGAAGGGCCTGCCGCGGCTGCCCGGGCAGGCCTGGCTGCTGGTCGCGGCGGCGATCGCCGTGGGTGCGGCCGCCGGGGCGGTGCTGGCCGGCCGGGTGTCGGACGTCCGGGCGCGGCGGATCGTCCTGCTGCTGGCCCTCGGCGGCGGTCTCGTCACCCTGGTCAAGGGGCTGTGGCTGCTCTGACGCGGGCGGTGGGGCAGTTCCGGTCCGACCAGCGGCGGGCCCCGGCCGGGAGGTCGGTGATCAGGGCGTCGGCGCTGCTGTCGGCCGCCGTCCGCCACGCCGCCGGATCGTCGAGGGTCCACACGTAGACCGCCCGGCCGGCCGAGTGCTCGGCGGCGACCCGCGCCGGGGTCGCGGTGGTGCTGTCCAGGGCGATGCCGGCCAGCGGGAGGTCGCCCGGGTCCTGCGCGGTGCCGGCGCCCTGGATCAGCACCAGCGGGAGGTCGGGTGCGGCGGCGTGGGCGGCGCGCAGATCGGCCGCGTAGAAGGAGTAGAGCACCACGCGGGCGCCGGAGGCGGCGGCCGCCCGGGCGATCCGCGCGTCGTCCGCCGGCCCGCGCTGCTCCTTGATCTCCATCAGCAGCCGGACGTCGGTGCCGGCGATCCGCCGCAGCAGGGCGTCCAGGGTGGGGACGGGCCGGGGCGCGCCCGGGCCGGCGGTGACCCGCAGCGCGGCGATCTGTGCGGAGGTGAGGTCGGCGACCGCGCCGCGGCCGTCGGTGACCCGGTCGACGGTGGCGTCGTGCATCAGTACCGGGACGCCGTCCCGGGTGGTCCGGACGTCGGTCTCCAGCCAGTCCGCGCCCTCGCGCAGCGCGGCCTCGAAGGAGTCCATGGTGTTCTCCGGCGCGCTGCGCGGGGAGCCCCGGTGGCCGGCGACGGCGAGGGCCGTGCAGCGGTCCGGTGCGGTGCCGCCGGTGCTGTCGGCCGGCAGCGCGGCGGCGGCGATCAGCAGGGCGGGACCGGCCACCGCGGCCGCCCGCAGGAGCGTTCTCATGCCCGGATGATGGAGCGGCCGCCGCGCCGGGCGGTGGCCGGTTGGGCCGATCGGGCGGCAGGTTTCGTCCGTCCGGGTGAGACGGGGGCGCGGGAGTGACGGACGATCCGTCAGGAGCCTTCGGGCGCCCGGCACCTGGCGGGCGGGCCACCAGGACCTCCGGCGCGGGCCTCAGACCTCGTCGGGCCCGGTGAACCCGGGCGGGGTGTACCCGGGGCTGGTGAACTCCGCAGTGCGCGGCTCCCGTCCCTCGCGGTCGGTGATGCCCTCCACGCCGGGGCTGGTGAATCCGGCGCTGCTGTAGCCGGGCGGGGTGTAGCCGGGACTGAGCATCTGCGGCGGGATCGGCCGCCCGGCCGGCTGCGGTGAGAGCGCCGGATCGGTGTCGAGGTTGCGGTGCAGGTACGGCAGCAGGGCCCGGTCGCGGAGGGCGGCGTGCCAGGCGAGCCGGGCCTCCTCGACGTCGTCGGCGAGGTGCGGGTCCTCTCCGGCCGGCCGGGCGGCCCCGTCGCGCAGCGCGGTGAGCAGCAGGCCGACGATGCCGACGGCCATGGCGGCGATGCCCACCGCGATGGCCGCCCAGCCCGCGGTGACCACGCTGCGTCCGAGCGGCAGCGCGGGGCGGACGGCGCGCAGGAGGTACCCGATGAGCAGCAGCAGCGCGGCAGCCGACCAGGAGAGGATCGGGGCGAGCACGGTCAGTACGGGGAACAGCCCCGCGCCGTCGTCGGCGCGCAGCCGCCCGGAGAGCTCGCCGCCGAGCCCGCCCGGCTGGCCGGCGGCGGCCCGTTCGGCGGCGGGATGCCGGAGGTCGTCGCGCAGTCCGACGTAGTGCCGGTACTCGGGCGCGGCGGCGGCCGCCACGTCCCCGGCGGCGAGCATCGCCTTGGTGCGCAGCTGTTCCGCGTTGAGATGGGGTTCGGGCGCACGCAGTGCGTCGAGGATGGTTGCGTCGCGCAGTGCTTCGTCGAGGACGCGCTCGTAGTCCGGGCGGTCCTCGGCGAGCAGGTGCGGGGCGTCGGTCATGGGGACCCCGTTCCGCTGGTTCACGGAGCTGGACTGGTGTCGCGGCGGCCCGGTGGCGGGCGGGCGGTCGCGTGGTGCCTCGATGGTAGGGGCGAGCACGGAGGCGCTGACAGTCCGTTTCCGGATTTTCAGTGCCCTCAGGCCGCGGGCAGGCCTCGGTCAGGTCTGCCGGGGGTGCGGTCAGGAGGGCCGGCACGGGGTTCAGTTGACGGGCAGCCGGGCGATCAGCAGGCGTCCTTCCATGGTGACGCCGCCGTCCATGGCGATGGCGAGCTCGTCGGCGTAGATGTACGGGCCGGGGACGTGCGGGGGAGCGCCGTCGTCGGCGTGCACGGCGCCGGTGAGGTACGGGATCGGGCTGTGGCCGTGCACGACGCGGTAGCCGCCGTACGCGCCGAGCAGCTCGTGGACGGCGGCCGGGCCGCTGTCGCCGCGGAAGGCGAACCGCTTGGTGAACCGGCGGAAGCAGTCCCACCACTCGTCGGCGCCCTCGTCGGCGAGCACGTCGTGGACGGCGTCGTTCACGTCGGCGATGGTCTCGCCGTACTCCAGGTACGCGGTGGTGTCGGAGTGCAGCAGCAGGTGGCCGTCCTCCAGGGCCATCGCGGGCAGCCGGGAGAGCCAGCTGATGTGGTGCGGCTCCAGGCGGTCGAGGTCGTGCTGCTGGCCGCCGTTGAGCCGCCACGCGGCCAGGAAGGAGGCGGTGCCGGCGGTGGACTGGACGGGCTCGTCGCCGTACCGGGCGGCGCCGAGGAAGAGCAGTTCGTGATTGCCCATCAGGGCGCGGCAGTAGCCGCCGGCCGCGGCGGCCTCCGCGGCGAGCTGCATCACGAGGTCGATGACGCCGATGCCGTCGGGGCCGCGGTCGGTGAAGTCGCCGAGGAACCAGACCCGGGAGCGGCCGGCCGACCAGTGGCCGTCGGCGTCGATCAGGGCGTGCTGCTGGAGGGCGGTGCGCAGCTCGTCGAGGTAGCCGTGCACGTCGCCGATGACGTAGAGCGGGCCGGGCGCCTCGCCGGGCTCGGGCTGCGGGTACGGGAAGTGCACCTGCTGCTCGGCGGCCGGGAGCGGGGGGCCCAGCTCGATGGTCGGCGGGTCCTCGTGGTGGGCGGCCTCCGCCGGGCCGTGCTCCGCGGGGTGCTCGGCCGCCGCCGCGGGGTGGCCGGCCGCCGGCCAGTGCTGCTCGAGGTAGTGGGCGCCGCCGTAGCCGCTGTAGGTCTCGTCGTAGCCGTAGCCCGCGGGGGGCTCGGCGGGCTCGTAGTAGGAGCCGTACGGGAGCACGTCGAGGTCCTGGTGGTGGCGGGGGCCTGAGTGGGGCAGTTCAGGCCCGGGGAAGCGGTCCTCGGGTGTCATTCGACCATCATAGGAAGACCACTCTCCCGGCGTCCTCACCTGGTCGGCATCCAATCCTTCGGAGCGTCACCGGAGGGGGCCGGGCGGCCCGCTCCACCCCGCTGCATCATGGTCTAGACCTTACCTCTCGGGGCGGCCGGACGGGAGTGCTCCTCGCCCGGCGGCCGGGGCGGGCTGACCGTGGTCCGGGGGCCGCGGCGGCGCTGCGAGGAGGCCCGGACGATCAGTTCGGTGGGCATCAGGGTGCCGGGCGGCGGGCCCGTGCCGGCCGTCCGGAAACGGGGCGGGAAGAGCCGGGAGGCGTCCGCGCCGGTGCCGGGGTCGACTCCCTCGATGGCGTCGATCAGCAGGTTGACCACGGTGGTGCCGATCCGGCGGGGCTTGAGCGAGAGGGTGGTGATCGGCGGCTCGGTCCCGGCGTACACGTCGCTCTCGCTGCAGCAGACCAGCAGCAGGTCGTCGGGGACGCGCAGGCCGTACCGGCGGGCGGCGGCCAGCAGGTCGGTGCCGTTGGGGTCGAACAGGCCGTACACCGCGTCGGGGCGGTCCGGCCGGGCCAGCAGCCGGTCGGCGGCGACCGACCCGGCGGCCGGGTCGTGCGCCGGGTACGCCTCGTACACCGGCTCCTGGCCGACGCGGTGGCACCAGCCGAGGTAGGCCTCGGTGGAGAGCCGGGTGTAGGTGTCGGTGGACGTCCCGGTGAGCAGGCCGATCCGGCGCGCGCCGGCCTCCGACAGGTGGTCCAGGATGTCGAGGACGGCGGCCTCGTGGTCGTTGTCGACCCAGGCGGTGACCGGGCAGTTGCCGGGCTTGCCGTCGCTGACCACCGGGACGCCGGACCGGTAGAGCTCGCCGACCAGCGGGTCCTGGTCGGGCGGGTCGATCACCACCGTGCCGTCGAGGGCGATGTTGCTCCACACGTCGTGCCGGGACGAGGCGGGCAGCACCACCAGCGCGTAGCCGCGGCTGAGCGCCGCGCTGGTGGCCGCGCGCGCCATCTCGGCGAAGTACGCGAACTCGGTGAAGGTGAAGGGCTCCTCGCCGTAGGTGGTGACCGTCAGGCCGATCAGGCCCGAGCGGCCGGTGCGCAAGGTCCGTGCCGCGGCGGACGGTCGGTAGCCGAGGCGCTCGGCGACCTCGCGCACCCGGCTTCTGGTCTCGTCGGGCAGGCGGCCCTTGCCGTTCAGGGCGTCCGAGACCGTGGTGATCGACACTCCGGCGGCTGCCGCCACGTCCCGGATGCCGGCTCGCTCCAGACGCCGCGAGGTGGGTCGCCGACCGCTCTGGTTGGCTGCTGCTGTCATCGCGGACCGATCGTATGGCGCAGGGCGCCGGTCGGTGACGGCCCCAGGCCACCGGTCTGAAGATACGTTTCTCCAAGACCGGGAGCGGGCCGGACCCTTCGATATCTACGGCAATCCGGGCGTCTTACCTCTGACATGTGCCGTCGGAACACGGCAGAATGGCTGATCTGCACCCGTAACCCGAACGGGCAACTCACCCGCACGGGTGAGCGCCGTCGGTATCGTTCGGGGCACCCGTCAGGGGTGGCGCGGGGCGGGCGGAGGGGACGGCGCGCGACGGCGATCCCGGGCGCGGCCGGATCCGGCAGACCCAGAGAACACAGAACGGAGAACGACCGTGAGCGGTACGGCAGCGCAGGGCCCCCGGCTGAGGCCGACCCTGGACGGCATCCCCACCTACAAGCCTGGCAAGCCGGCCGGCGCCGACTCCTACAAGCTGTCCTCGAACGAGAACCCGTACCCGCCGCTGCCCGGCGTGCTGGACGCGGCCGTCGCGGCGGCCGGCTCCTTCAACCGCTACCCGGACATGGCGGTGACCGGCCTCACCGAGGAGCTGGCGGCCCGCTTCGGCGTCCCGGCCGAGCACATCGCCACCGGCTGCGGCTCGGTCGGCGTCGCCCAGTCGCTGGTGCTCTCCACCGCCGGCCCCGGCGACGAGGTGATCTTCGCCTGGCGCTCCTTCGAGGCCTACCCGATCATCACCCAGGTGGCCGGCGCCACCCCCGTCCCGGTGCCGCTGACCGAGCACGAGGAGCACGACCTCGACGCCATGCTCGCGGCGGTCACCGAGCGCACCCGGCTGATCTTCGTCTGCAACCCGAACAACCCCACCGGCGCGGTGATCCGCCGCGCCGAGCTGGAGCGCTTCCTGGACGCGGTGCCGTCCGACGTCCTGGTCGTGGTCGACGAGGCGTACATCGAGTTCATCCGCGACGCCGAGGTGCCCAACGGCATCGACCTCTACCGCGACCGCCCGAACGTCTGCGTGCTGCGCACCTTCTCCAAGGCCTACGGGCTGGCGGGGCTGCGGGTCGGCTTCGCGGTCGCGCACGAGCCGGTCGCGACCGCGCTGCGCAAGACCGCGGTCCCGTTCGCGGTCAGCCAGCTCGCCCAGGACGCCGCGGTCGCCTCGCTGCGCGCCGAGGACGCGCTGCTGGAGCGGGTCGAGTCGCTGGTGGCCGAGCGGAGCCGGGTGCTGGCCGGGCTGCGCGAGCAGGGCTGGACGGTCGTCGACTCGCAGGCCAACTTCGTCTGGCTGCGGCTCGGCGGGCGGACGGCCGACTTCGCCGCCGCCTGCGCGGCCGCCGGCGTGGTCGTCCGCCCCTTCCCGGGCGAGGGCGTGCGCGTCTCGATCGGCGAGGCGGCCGGCAACGACATCTTCCTGGCGACGGCCGAGGCGTTCCGCAAGGAGCTCTGAGACCGCCACCGGTGACGGGGCCCGCGGCGTGCGCGCCGCGGGCCCCCGGGGTGTGGGGGGGCCCCCCCACCCCCCCCCGCGTGGAAGCAAGAGGCCCGGGTGCCCAGTG
>NZ_JBHWBW010000068.1:9948-14315 GCF_042735675.1 Kitasatospora sp. NPDC059571 | reverse complement strand
ACCAACTGGTCGGGGGGGCGGGCGGGGGTGTCCGCCAGGGTGTTCGTGCCCGCCCCGGGGGGGGGGGGCGGGGGGGGGGGGGGCGGGGGGCCCCGGGTGTGTCCGGGGCCACCCCCACTGCCCGCCGTAGTTCAGAAAGCGGCCCGGAAGCGCTGGGAAATCCCTGGGGGTTCGATCAACGGCGTACCAGCCGCAGGTAGCGCCTTCGGCTCACATGCCCAGATATGTTGAGAATTGTCCGTATTGCTGGGTTCAGCGAACTCCCAGGATCGGGCCAGGAACCCGAAAGAGCGCGGGGCGAAGCTGTCCGGCATGAAGGTGCTCCCGCGACGGCGTGGTGCCGTCCTCGTCAACTCCGCGCTCGGTGTGGCCCTGTTGGGCGGGGCCGCACTCGCGTACACCACCCTGGACTCCGGGACGAGCTCGGCAGCGAGCACGGCTCGGATCCGTACCGCCACGGTCTCCCAGGGGACCGTTGTGGCCACCGTGTCCGGTTCCGGCACGCTCAGCTCGCCCTCCGACTCGGCCCAGGACTTCGCCACCGGCGGCAAGCTGACCTCGATCAAGGTTGCGGTCGGCGACACCGTGAAGAAGGGCCAGGTGCTCGCCACGGTCGACACCACCGCTGCCCAGCAGCAGCTGAACGCCGCCGATGCCGCCCTGACCACGGCCGAGGCCAACCTGACCAAGGCCGAGGCCGGCGAGACCGTGACCACCACGGTGGCCGGCAGCGGTTCGGGCTCAGGCTCCGGCGGCTCGCGCGGCGGCTCGACCCCGCAGCCGCAGACCACGACCACCACCAAGGTCGACGCCTCCCAGGTCGCGCAGGCCGAGCAGCAGCTCGACACCGCCAAGACCAACGTGGCCAACGCCAAGGACGCGGTCGCCGGCACGACGCTGACCGCGACCGCGGACGGCACGGTCGCCTCGATCTCGGGGAAGGTCGGCGACACCGTGAGCGGCAGCGGCTCCTCCGCGTCCTCCGGCAGCAGCGGCTCCGGCTCGTCCGGCAGCGGCACCGGCACCAAGAGCAGCGGCAGCGGTACCTCCGGCGGCAGCGGCTCCACCCCGAGCGGCTTCATCGTGCTCACCAACCCGTCCGGCATGCAGGTCTCGGCGGCCTTCTCCGAGCTGGACTCGCTGAAGCTCAAGAAGGGCCAGGCCGCCACCGTCACGCTCAACGCGCAGTCCGACACCAAGCTCGACGCCACCGTGCTCTCGGTGAGCAGCCTGCCGACCTCCTCCGGCAGCAGCACCGGCGCCGTCCAGTACGGCGCGGTCCTCCAGATCAGCGGTGACACCAGCACCCTGCGCACCGGTCTGAGCGCCACCATCGCGGTCACCGTCGGGCAGGCCGACAACGCGCTCTCGGTGCCGACCGCCGCGCTGTCGGGCACCGGCAGCACCCGCACGGCCACCGTGGTCCACGACGACGGCACCACCGAGCGGGTCCAGGTCGCGGTCGGCATCGAGGGCGACTCCACCGTGCAGGTCCTGGACACCCTGAAGGCCGGCGACAAGGTCGAGCTGACCTCGACCACGGCTTCCACCGGAAACGGCTTCCCGGGCGGCGGTTTCCCCGGTGCGGGCGGCGGCCTCGGCGGCGGTTCGTTCACCGGTGGCGGCCGCGGCGGGTTCGGCGGCGGCAACGGGGGCGGCGGCAACGGGGGCGGCGGCAACGGCGGTGGCAACCGCTGATGACCGCATCGAAGCCCCCGGTGATCCAGATCCGCCGGGTCACCAAGTCCTACGGCGAGGGCGACGCCACCGTGCATGCCCTGCGCGGCCCGTCCGGGCCGGGCGGCGAGCCGCTCGGCGTGACCCTGGACGTCGAGGAGGGCGACTACGTCGCGGTGATGGGCAGCTCCGGCTCCGGCAAGTCCACCCTGATGAACATCCTCGGCTGCCTGGACGTGCCGACCTCCGGCCGCTACCTGCTGGACGGCACCGACGTCGGCCACCTCGACGAGCAGCAGCTCTCGCTCGTCCGCAACCGCAAGATCGGCTTCGTCTTCCAGTCGTTCAACCTGGTGCCGCGCACCACCGCACTGGCCCAGGTCGAGCTGCCGCTCGCCTACGCCGGCGTCCGCTCCGCGGAGCGGCGCCGGCGGGCGCTGGCCGCCCTGGACCTGGTCGGCCTCGCCGAGCGCGCCGGACACAAGCCCAACCAGCTCTCCGGCGGCCAGCAGCAGCGCGTCGCGGTGGCCCGCGCGCTGGTCACCGCCCCCGCGATGCTGCTCGCCGACGAGCCGACCGGCAACCTCGACTCGCACTCCACCGAGGAGGTGCTGGGCATCATCGACGGCCTCAACGCCTCCGGCCGCACCGTCGTGGTGATCACCCACGAGGATGAGGTCGCCCGGCACGCCAAGCGGGTCATCCGGTTGGTCGACGGCGCGATCGTGGACGACGTCCGGCAGGCGAAGGTGGCCGGCCCGCCGCCCGCACTCGCGCTGGGGGTGGGCGCATGATCGCCTGGCAGATGGTCCGCTTCGCGGTGGCCGGCCTGGTCGCCAACAAGGTGCGCTCGGCGCTCACCATGCTCGGCGTCCTGATCGGCGTCGCCTCGGTGATCCTGCTGCTCGCGGTCGGCAACGGCTCGTCCGCGGCGGTCAAGGCGTCGATCACCTCGCTCGGCACCAACTCGCTCACCGTCTCCTCCAGCAACCTGCGGGGCTCCGCGACGGCGGCCAAGAAGCTGACGGTCGAGGACGCCAAGGCGCTGGGCACCGCGACCGACGCGCCCTCGATCAAGTCGGTGGCACCTGTGGTCACCACCACCGGGACCGCGCTGTACGGGAACATCTCGTACCAGCCCGGCTCGATCATCGGCACCTACCCGGCCTACTTCGAGACCGCCAACCAGAAGGTCGCCCGCGGCGACTACTTCTCCAACGACGACGTGCTCAACTCCCGCAAGGTGGCCGTGATCGGTTCCACCACGGCCGAGCAGCTGTTCGCGGGCGAGGACCCGGTCGGCAAGCGGATCACCATCGGCGGGACCCCGTTCACCGTCGTCGGTGTGCTGAGGACCAAGGGCAGCACCGGCTTCAACGACCCGGACGATGTGGTGATCGCCCCGCTGCCCACCGTGCAGAACGCGTTCACCGGCTTCGGCTCGGTCAACCAGATCCTGGTGCAGGCCAGTTCGGCCGACACCACGGCCGAGGCGCAGGCCGACATCACCCGCATCCTGATGGGCACGCACGGCATCAAGGACGCCACCAAGGTCGACTTCCGGATCAGCAACCAGGCCTCGCTGCTGACCGCCCGCGAGTCCACCACCAAGACGTTCACCGTGCTGCTCGGCGCGGTCGCGGCGATCTCGCTGCTGGTCGGCGGCATCGGCATCACCAACATCATGCTGGTGACCGTCACCGAGCGGACCAAGGAGATCGGCATCCGCAAGGCGCTCGGCGCGCCGCGCGGGGTCATCCTCGGCCAGTTCCTCGCCGAGTCCACGCTGCTCTCGGTGGTCGGCGCCGGCCTCGGCGTGCTGGCCGGCCTGATCGGCTCGCACTTCTCGATCGTCGGCATCAAGCCGGTGATCATCCCGGAGTCGGTGCTCGGTGCCTTCGCCATCGCGGTGGCCATCGGACTGTTCTTCGGCAGCTACCCCGCCAACCGGGCCGCCTCGCTGCGCCCGATCGAAGCCCTTCGACACGAGTGACCCAGGAGCAGGACGACATGCCCAGCGACCACCAGTCAGCCGCCGCCGGCGGCCCGCAGGACGACGCCGTCGAGCTGCTGGCCTCGCCCCCGGACGCCCGCGACATCACCGCCGAGCTCGCCGCACCGCCGCGCCGCAAGCTGCCCTGGCCGACCCTGGTGCTGGCCGGCGCGGTGATCGCCACGCTGTCCTTCGCCGGCGGCGTCTGGTACCAGAAGGACAGCGGGACCTCCGGCAGCACCCGGGTCTCCGCGGACCGCCAGGGCCAGGGCGGCTTCGGCGGCCAGCGCGGCGGGTACGGCGGCCAGCGCGGCGGCAACGGCAACGGCGGCGCCCCCGGCGGCTTCGGCCAGAACGGCGGCTTCACCCGCGGCACCGTGACCTCCGTCCAGGGCAACACCGTCACCCTGACCGACGCCAACGGCAACACCGTCAAGGTCACCACCGGCGACTCCACCAAGGTGACCCTCAACAAGGAGGGCAAGGTCACCGACCTCCAGCCCGGCCAGACCATCACGGTCATCGGCCAGAAGGGCTCGGACGGCAGCCTTACCGCCACCCAGGTCACCGAGGGTGCGGCCGGTGGGTTCGGCGGCTTCGGCGGCCGGGGCGGCGGTGCGCCCGGCGGCGGTGGCGCCGCCCTGTCCAACGGCTGATCCCGGGAGTCCCGGACGCAGGGCCCGATCGGTGTGCGGCC
>NZ_JBHWBW010000068.1:0-9938 GCF_042735675.1 Kitasatospora sp. NPDC059571 | reverse complement strand
GGGGGGGGGGGGGGGGGGGGGGGGGGGGGGGGGGCCGCCCCCTTTACAATCGGTTGACCCGGGTTTGCGGGTACGCGGGGCCGTTTGGGGGGCCGCCCCCCTCCGGCCCCTGCCCATGGCGGTTCTGACTCAAGATCAGCTATCGTCCCCCGTCGACATCGGACAAGGACAACGGGGGGAACCGTGTCGCAGAATCAGCCTGCCCGCTCGGGCGGCGGCGCCACCGCGCTCGGCTGGGTGCTGACCATCGGCCTGAACATCGTCGCGCCGATCCTGACCTACAACGCGCTCAGCGACCGCGGCTGCGCGGAGTTCACCGCGCTGCTGATCTCCGGGGTGTGGCCGCTGGTGGACATCGCCGTCTACCTCGCCTGGCACCGCCGGATCGACGAGTTCGCCGCCTTCACGCTGCTCTTCCTCGGGCTGACCGTCGCGGTCACCCTGGTGGGCCCGCACTCGGCGCGGCTGCTGCTGGTGAAGGACTCGCTCGTCACCGGCCTGTTCGGGGTGGTCTGCCTCGCCTCGCTGGCCGCGCCGCGGCCGCTGATGTTCTACTTCGGCCGCAAGTTCGGCACCGACGGCACGCCCGAGGGCCTCGACCGGTGGAACGGCCTGTGGCAGTACGAGGGCTTCCGCCGGGTGCAGCGCAACCTCACCCTCGGCTGGGGCGTCGGCTACCTCGCCGAGGCGGCCGCCCGGGTCGGCCTCTCGTACGTCCTGGCCACCGGCACGATGGTCACCCTGAACGCGGTGCTCTCCTACGGCGTCACGGCCGCCCTGATCGCCTGGACGGTGCTGTACGCGAAGCGCGCGCGGGCCCGCGGAGCCGCCGCGACCGCCGCTGCCGCTGCACAGCCGGTCGCCGCCGGGTAGGGTGATTCATCCAACTTTCATCAACCCCGCATAGCCTCCCGGGCTATCGTCCGATGAGATGATTCGTCCGGACCGGGAGGCATAAGGCACGTGTCAGGGACAGTACAGACCGTAGGCGGGGCGGCCGCCCCCGGTGAGGCGTTCCTGCTGGTCGTCGACGACGAGCCGAACATCCGCGAGCTCCTCTCCGCCAGCCTGCGCTTCTCCGGCTTCCGGGTCGCCTCCGCCGCCACCGGCGAGGAGGCCCTGGCCGCGGTCGCCACCGAGCGGCCCGACCTCGTGGTGCTCGACGTGATGCTGCCGGACCTGGACGGCTTCACCGTGGTCGAGCGGCTGCGCGACCAGACCCAGTGGCCGGCCGGCGGCGAGCACGTCCCGGTGCTGCTGCTCACCGCCAAGGACGGCACCGGGGACAAGGTGCAGGGCCTGGCGCTGGGCGCCGACGACTACGTGACCAAGCCGTTCAGCCTGGAGGAGCTGATCGCCCGGATCCGGGCGATCCTCCGCCGGGCCGGCGGGCCCGCCGAGGACGGCCGCCTGATCATCGCCGACCTCACCCTCGACCCGGTGGCGCACGAGGTGACCCGGGCCGGTCGTGCGGTCTCGCTCTCCCCCACCGAGTTCAAGCTGCTGCACTACCTGATGGCCAACGTCGGCCGGGTGGTCTCCAAGGCGCAGATCCTCGACCACGTGTGGGCGTACGACTTCGGCGGGGACCTCTCCATCGTCGAGTCCTACATCTCCTACCTGCGCCGCAAGCTCGACTCCGGCCCCGCCGCCCACGGGCCCAAGCTGATCCACACCGTCCGCGGCATCGGCTACGCGCTGCGCCGCCCGGCGCAGGGCTGACGGTGGCCCGGCTGTCGCTGCGACTGCGGCTGCTCGTGCTCGCGGTGCTGCTGGTCGCCACGGGTCTGGTGGTCAGCGACGCCCTGGTCATCGGCACGGTGGAGGCGCAGCTGGTGGACCGGACCGACCAGCAGCTGGCCCGGTTCGGCGAACCGCTCGCCCGCCGGGTGCCCGGCCGCTTCGCCCCGGGCCAGAACCAGGCCCAGAACCAGGCCCAGAATCAGGCCCAGGGCCAGGCCCAGGGGTCGACCGCGGAGGGCCAGGGCGCCGGGGGCGGCCAGGGCGGCGGCCGGCGGATCAACCAGTTCCTGCCCAGCCAGTACGTGGTGCAGTACCTGGCGGCCGACGGCACGGTGCAGCAGGCGCTGCGGCAGCCGATGTCCGACTCCGACCCGACGCCCGACCTCGGCGGGCTGACCGTCCGCACCCTGACCTCCCACCTCAAGCAGCCGTTCGAGGTGCCCGACGAGCACGGCGGCGGCAGCAGCTGGCGCGTCCTGGTGCTCCCGGTGGACCAGAGCGGCGGCACGGCCGCCCGTGCGGCCTCCGCCGGCCCGGCGCCGGCCTACGTGCTGGTGGCGGTCTCGCTGGAGGACGTCGAGGCCACCGGGCACCGGCTGCGCACGGCCTTCCTGGTGATCGGCGGCGTGGTGCTGGTGCTGATCGCCGTCCTCGGCTTCTTCGCCGTCCGGGCCGGCCTCACCCCGCTGCGCCGGATCGAGAAGGGCGCGGCCCGGATCGCCTCAGGCGAGCTCTCGCACCGGATGCCGGAGCTGGCCCCGGGCACCGAGGTCGGCCGGCTCTCGGCGGCGCTGAACGGGATGCTGGCCCAGATCGAGGCCGCCTTCGCCGCCCGGGCCGAGTCGGAGGCGCGGATGCGGCGGTTCGTCGCGGACGCCTCGCACGAGCTGCGGACCCCGCTGGCGGGCATCCGAGGCTTCGCCGAGCTGCACCGGATGGGCGCGCTCGGCGACGTCGACCGGGCGATGGACCGGATCGAGTCGGAGGCCGTCCGGATGGGCGGCCTGGTCGAGGATCTGCTGATGCTGGCCCGGCTGGACGAGGAGCGTCCGCTGGACCTGGCGCCGATGGACCTGCGCACCCTGGCGGCGGACGCCCTGCACGACCTCACCGCGCTCGATCCCGGACGTCCCGTCTCACTGACCGGACCGGACGGCAGCGGCGCGCCCCAGGCCGCGCCGGTGCTGGGCGACGAGGCTCGGCTCCGGCAGGTGGTCACCAACCTGGTCGGCAACGCGGTCAAGCACACCCCGTCCGGGACGGCGGTGCGGATCGGCGTGGGCTCGGTGGACGGGCGCTGCCTGCTGGAGGTGGCCGACCGCGGTCCGGGGCTGACGGACGATCAGGCCGCCCAGGTCTTCGAGCGGTTCTACCGGGTGGACGCGTCGCGCAGCCGCCGGGACGGCGGGGGAGCCGGGCTCGGCCTGGCCATCGCCTCGGCCCTGGTGCACGCCCACGGCGGCACGCTGACGCTGGACACCGAGCCCGGCGAGGGCGCCGCCTTCCGGGTGCAGCTTCCCCGGCAGATCTGACCGCCGCCGTTTGTCAAGTGCCGGGCCGTCCAGTGTTCCGGTCCACCGGGCGATTGTGGGCCGGCACTGATCCATCGGATCATCCGATCCACATCACATCCGCACAATCCACACCCCGCCGCATCGGCCGATGTAGGGGTGGTGCATACTCAGCTTGTGAACGTGTTCACTTTCACAAGCGGGCAAGCTTGGCATGGATCGGTGCGGATGCGTGCTACACACCCTTTGTCCCGCTAGGTAGCGATTCGTAGGAGCGCGTGCAGTGGACCTTGCAGTCGCACACGAGACGGTCGCGCGATGGCAGTTCGGCATCACGACCGTCTACCACTTCCTCTTCGTCCCGTTGACGATCAGTCTGGCCGCCACCGTCGCCGGTCTGGAGACCGCCTGGGTGCGCACCGGCAAGGAGAAGTACTTCCACGCCACGAAGTTCTGGGGGAAGCTCTTCCTGATCAACATCGCGATGGGCGTGGTCACCGGCATCGTCCAGGAGTTCCAGTTCGGCATGAACTGGTCCGACTACTCGCGCTTCGTCGGCGACGTCTTCGGGGCGCCGCTGGCCATGGAGGCGCTGATCGCCTTCTTCTTCGAGTCGACCTTCATCGGCCTGTGGATCTTCGGCTGGGACCGCCTGCCGAAGAAGATCCACTGCGCCTGCATCTGGATGGTCGCGATCGGCACCGCGCTCTCCGCGTACTTCATCCTGGCCGCCAACTCCTGGATGCAGCACCCGGTCGGCTACCGGGTCGACCCGGCCACCGGCAAGGCCCAGCTCACGGACATCGCCCGGGTGCTGTTCCAGAACACCACCCTCGTCCAGGTCTTCCACACGCTGACCGCCGCCTTCCTCACCGGCGCAGCGTTCGTGGTCGGGATCTCCTCGTACCACCTGTGGCGGGCCAAGCGCGGCAAGGAGGGCGACCGGCGCAAGACCGCCGCGATGCGCACCTCGCTCCGGGTCGGCCTGGCCATGGCCGTGGTGGCCGGCCTCGGCACCGCGGTCAGCGGCGACAGCCTGGCCAAGGTCATGTTCGAGCAGCAGCCGATGAAGATGGCCGCCGCCGAGGCGCTCTGGGACACCCAGGCGCCCGCCCCGTTCTCGATCTTCGCGGTCGGCGACGTCAACAAGGGCCACAACGACGTCGAACTGGAGATCCCCGGGATACTGTCCTTCCTCGCCAAGGGCGACTTCAGCTCCGCCGTCCCCGGCATCAACGACACCGCCGACGCCGAGGCCGCCAAGTACGGCGGGCAGCCGAAGGACTACATCCCCAACATCTTCGTCACCTACTGGGGCTTCCGCCTCATGATCGGCTTCGGGATGAGCTCGTTCGTCGCCGCGCTGATCGGCCTCTGGACGACCCGGCGCAGGTTCTGGCTCGCCGAGGAGTACCGCACCGCCGACGACGAGCCGCCCCGCCTGATGCTGACCAAGCACCGGGAGATGTCCACCTTCTTCACCCGGTGGAGCTGGCGGATCGGCATCCTCACCATGGGGTTCCCGCTGATCGCCAACAGCTTCGGCTGGATCTTCACCGAGATGGGCCGCCAGCCCTGGGTGGTCTTCGGCCTCATGAAGACGGCGAACGCCTCCTCCCCCAGCGTCAGCGTCGGCATGCAGACCGGCGGCCTGATCACCCTCACCGCGCTCTACGCGATCCTCGCGGTGATCGAGGTCAAGCTCCTGGTCAAGTACGCCAAGCCCGGGCCCGACACCTCCGAGCAGCCGCCCTCCCAGGACCCGACGCTGCGCGGCCCCTCCTCGGGCGACGACGCCGACAAGCCCCTCGCCTTCGCCTACTGAGGACGGAAACGGCATGCACCTCCACGACCTCTGGTTCATCCTCATCGCCGTCCTGTGGACGGGCTACTTCTTCCTCGAGGGCTTCGACTTCGGCATCGGCATCCTGACCAGGCTGCTCGCCCGCGACACCACCGAGCGCCGCGTCCTGATCAACACCATCGGCCCGGTCTGGGACGGCAACGAGGTCTGGCTGCTCACCGCGGGCGGCGCCACCTTCGCCGCCTTCCCCGACTGGTACGCCACGCTCTTCAGCGGCTTCTACATCCCGCTGCTGGTCATCCTGGTCTGCCTGATCGTCCGCGGCGTCGCCTTCGAGTACCGGGCCAAGCGCACCGACGAGCGCTGGCAGCGCAACTGGGAGCGGGCCATCTTCTGGACGTCGCTGCTCCCGGCGTTCCTCTGGGGCGTCGCCTTCGCCAACATCGTCCACGGCGTCGACATCGACGCGCAGAAGAACTACGCCGGCACCTTCTGGGACCTGCTCAGCCCGTACGCCCTGCTGGGCGGCCTGACCACCCTGGTGCTGTTCACCTTCCACGGGGCCGTCTTCGCCGCGCTCAAGACGGTCGGCGACATCCGGGCCAGGGCCCGCGGCCAGGCGCTGCTGTTCGGCCTCGCCACCGCCGTGCTCGCCGCCGCCTTCCTGATCTGGACCCAGGTGCACTCCGGCAACGGCTGGAGCCTGGCCGCCCTGGTCGTCACCGTGCTCGCCCTGGCGGGCTCCCTGGCGGCCAACCGGCTGGGCCGCGAGGGCTGGGCGTTCGCGCTCTCCGGCGCGACCGTGGCCGCGGCCACCGCGATGCTCTTCCTCGCGCTCTTCCCCGACGTCATGCCGTCGACGCTGAACCCCGCCTGGAGTCTGACCGTCACCAACGCCTCGTCCTCGCCCTACACCCTCAAGGTGATGACGGTCGTCGCCGCGATCTTTACCCCGATCGTCCTGCTCTACCAGGGCTGGACGTACTGGGTGTTCCGCAAGCGAATCGGCGTCCAGCACATCCCCGCGGCCGTGCAGCACTGATGAAGCCCGTCGACCCCAGGCTGCTGCGGTACGCCGCCGCCACCCGCGCCTTCCTCGCCGGCACCGTCCTGCTCGGCGGCGCCGGGGCCGTCCTGACTGTCCTGCAGGCCGGCCTGATCGCCGAGATCGTGGTCCGCGCGTTCCAGCAGCACGCGTACCACCTCACCGGCCCGCTGCTCGCCCTGGCCGCCACCGCGGCCGGGCGGGCGGCGGTCGCCTGGCTGACCGAACTCGCCGCGCACCGCTCGGTCGCGCGGGTCAAGCTCACCCTGCGCGGACGGCTGCTGGAGCACGCCACCGCGCTCGGCCCCGGCCACCTCGCCGGCCGCCGCACCGGCGAGCTCACCGCCCTCGCCACCCGCGGCGTGGACGCCCTCGACGACTACTTCGCCCGCTACCTCCCCCAGCTCGCCCTCGCCGTGGTCGTCCCGGCGGTGGTGCTGGCGCGGATCCTCGGCGCCGACTGGTCCTCGGCCGCGGTGATCGCCGCCACCCTGCCGCTGATCCCGCTGTTCATGGTGCTGATCGGGCTCGCCACCCAGTCCCGGATGGACCGCCAGTGGCGGCACCTCGCCCGGCTCTCCCACCACTTCCTGGACGTGGTGGCCGGCCTTCCCACGCTCAAGGTCTTCGGCCGCGCCCGGGCGCAGGCCCGCACCATCGCCCGGATCACCGACGACCACCGCCGCGCCACCATGCGCACCCTGCGGATCGCCTTCGTCTCCTCCTTCGCGCTGGAGCTCCTCTCCACCCTGTCGGTCGCCCTGGTCGCCGTCTCGGTCGGCTTCCGGCTGGTCGACGGCAGCCTCGACCTGCGGACGGGGCTGCTCGTCCTGGTCCTCGCCCCCGAGGTCTACCTGCCGATCCGCCAGGTCGGCGCGCTCTACCACTCCAGTGCCGAGGGACTGGCCGCCGCCGGTCAGGTCTTCGAGGTGCTGGAGACCCCGCTGCCCGCCGCCGGCACCCGCCCCGTCCCGCCGCTCGGCGAGGCCGAGATCGTGGTCGACCACGTCACCGTCACCCACCCCGGCCGCCCCCGGCCCGCGCTGGACGACGCCGTGCTCACCCTGCGGCCCGGCACCACCACCGCCCTCACCGGGCCCAGCGGCGCCGGCAAGTCCACCCTGCTGGCCGTCCTGCTCGGGCTGACCGCCCCGGACGCCGGCACCGTCCGGGTCGGCGGCCACGACCTCGCCGAGCTCGACCCGGACGCCTGGCGGCAGCAGATCGCCTGGGTCCCCCAGCAGCCGTACCTGTTCGCCGGCACCGTCGCCGACAACGTCCGGCTGGCGCGGCCGGACGCCACCGACGAGGAGGTCCGCGCGGCGCTCGCCGCCGCCCACGCCCTCGACTTCGCCGCCGACCTCGCCCTCCCGCTCGGCGAGGGCGGCGCGGGCCTGTCCGCCGGCCAGCGCCAGCGACTCGCCCTCGCCCGCGCGCTGCTCACCGACCGCCCGCTGGTGCTGCTCGACGAGCCCACCGCCCACCTCGACGGCGCCAGCGAGGAGGCCGTGGTCGAGGCGGTCCGGGCCCTGCACGGCCGGCGCACCGTCCTGGTGGTGGCCCACCGGCCCGCCCTGCTCGCCGCCGCCGACCACCGCCACCACCTGGCCGGGCCCGCCGCGCCGCCCGCCGCCGAGGCCGCCGCGGTGCCCGCCGCCCGCACCGGCGGCGCGGTCGGCCCCCGGCCCGCCGGCGACGACGACGAGCCGGACACCGCACCGCCCACCCGGCCCCGGCTGGCCGCCGCCGTCCTGCTCGGCGCCCTCGCCCTCGGCTGCGCGGTCGCCCTGCTCGGCACCTCCGGCTGGCTGATCTCCCGCGCCTCCCAGATGCCCCCGGTGCTCTACCTGATGGTCGCCGTCACCTCGGTGCGCGCCTTCGGCATCGGCCGCTCGGTCTTCCGCTACGCCGAGCGCCTGGTCTCGCACGACGCCGTGCTCAAGGCGCTGGCCGGCGTCCGGACCTCGGTGTACCGCCGACTGGAGCGGCTCGCCCCGGCCGGGCTCCCCGCGTTCCGCCGCGGCGACCTGCTCGCCCGGCTGGTCGCGGACGTCGACGCCGTCCAGGACCACCACCTGCGCTGGCGGCTGCCCGCCGCGGTCGCCGTGCTGGTCTCGGCGGGCTCCGCGGCCGCCCTCGCCGCCCTGCTGCCCGCGGCCGGCGCGGTCCTCGCGATCGGCCTGCTGATCGCCGGGGCCGCCGTCCCCGCCCTCGCCGTCCGGATCGCCGGCCGCGCCGACCGGCGGCTCGCCGCCGCCCGCGGCGCACTCGGCACCGCCGTCGTCGACACCCTCACCGGGACGGCCGAACTCACCGTCGCCGGCGCCCTGCCCGGCCGCCTCGCCGCGGCCCGGGCGGCCGACGCCCGGCTCACCGCGCTCGCCGCCCGGTCGGCCGCCGGCAGCGCCCTCGGCGCCGGACTCACCGCGCTGGTCACCGGCGCCACCGTGGTGCTCGCCGCCGCGGCCGGCGTGCACGGCGTCGCCACCGGTGCGCTGCCCGGGGTCTGCCTCGCCGTGGTGGTGCTCACTCCGCTCGCCGCGTTCGAGGCGGTCGCCGGGATGCCGACCGCGGTGGGCTTCCGCGAGCGCAGCCGCGCCGCCCGCGCCCGGCTGGACGAGGTGCTCACCGCACCCGAACCGGTCACCGAGCCGGCCGAGCCCGGCGCGCTGCCCGCGGCCGTCCTGCCGGTGTCCGTCCGCGGTCTGACCGCCCGCTGGCCGGGGCAGGACGGTGACGCGCTGACCGGCGTCGACCTGGACCTCGCACCCGGCCGCCGGATCGCCGTGGTCGGCCCGTCCGGCTCCGGCAAGACCACCCTCGCCCAGGTGCTGCTGCGCTTCCTCGACCAGCGGGCCGGCACCGTCGCCCTCGGGCCCGGTGCCGTCGACACCCGCACCCTGGCCGGCGACGACGTCCGCCGGGTGATCGGCCTGTGCGCGCAGGACGCCCACGTCTTCGACAGCTCGCTGCGCGAGAACCTCCGCCTCGCCCGGCCCGCCGCCGAGGAGCGGGAGCTGCGCGCGGCACTCGCCGCGGCCCGCCTGCTCGACTGGGTCGACACCCTGCCCGACGGCCTGGACACCATGGTCGGCGAGCACGGCGCCCGGCTCTCCGGCGGCCAGCGGCAGCGGCGCGCGCTCGCCAGGGCCCAGCGCGCCCACTTCCCCGTCCTCGTCCTGGACGAGCCCGCCGAGCACCTCGACCTGCCCACCGCCGACGCGCTCACCGCCGACCTGCTCGCCGCCACCGCCGGGCGCACCACCCTGCTGATCACCCACCGGCTGGCCGGGCTCGACGACACCACCGTCGACGAGGTGCTGGTGCTGGACGGCGGCCGGGTCGCCGAACGCGGCCGCTTCTCCGACCTGGCCGCCCGCCCGGACGGCCGGCTCGCCGACCTGGTCCGCCGCGAGCAGGCGGCCGACGCCCTCGCCCCGGTGGCGGGCTGACACCCCGGCACCGGAGCGGCGGCCGGAAGGGGCGGGGCCGCTGCGGCGTCGCCGCAGGCCAATCCGTCCGGCCCGCTCGTGCCCCCTTGCGATCCACCCCCGCCGCGAATCTAAGGACGGCATGACCGCCGGACGGCTCCGTGTGGTGTCCGGGTCGGTGGAGGCGCCGGCCTCGGCCCGCACCCCCGGCAGCGTGCTGCAGCGGCTTGCCGCCGCCGCGCGGCCCGCCACCCGGTCCTGACCGCGCGTTCGGCCCGCCGCTCCGCCCGAGGCCGGGCGCCCCCCCCCCCGGGCGCCCCGCCCCCGGCGGACCGGGGCGGCACCCAGCGTGCGGTCCTCCCGCGATCAATGGGCGGCACCCAGGAGCCGCCAGCCGACCCGAC
>NZ_JBHWBW010000067.1:20107-24401 GCF_042735675.1 Kitasatospora sp. NPDC059571 | reverse complement strand
GCACCGAGCGGTGCGCGGGGGCCGCGGGACGCGGTGCGGTCAGGCGTCCAGCCGCTCGGGCTCCCCGACGGCGGCCGCCGCCTCCTCCTCCTCCTCCTCCTGGCGGCGGGAGGTCACCAGGCTGGTCACCGTGGTCACCGCGAGGACGACCACGATGAAGCCGAGCGAGAGCGGGATGCCGATCTCCGGGACGTGCACGCCGCTCTCGTGCAGCGCGTGCAGCACCAGCTTCACGCCGATGAAGCCGAGGATCACCGACAGGCCGTAGCTGAGGTGGACCAGCTTCTTCAGCAGGCCGCCGATGAGGAAGTACAGCTGGCGCAGGCCCATCAGGGCGAAGGCGTTGGCGGTGAGGACGATGTACGCGTCCTGGGTCAGGCCGAAGATCGCGGGGATCGAGTCCAGCGCGAACAGCACGTCGGTGGTGCCGATCGCGAGCATCACGATCAGCATCGGGGTCATCAGGCGGCGGCCGTTCTCCCGGACGAAGAGCTTCGTGCCGTGGTAGACGTCGGTCGACGGGACCCGCCGCTCGATCGACTTGAGCAGCCGGTTCTCCTCGAACTCCTCCTCCTCGCCCTCGGACATGGCGTCCTTGACGAGCTTCCACGCCGTCCAGACCAGGAACGCGCCGAAGATGTAGAAGACCCAGGAGAAGCTGGTGATCAGGGCGGCGCCGCCGGCGATGAAGACCGCGCGCAGCACCAGGGCGATGATCACGCCGACCATCAGCACCCGCTGCTGGTAGATCCGCGGCACCGCGAACTTGCCCATGATCAGGATGAAGACGAAGAGGTTGTCGACGCTCAGCGACTTCTCGGTGATGTAGCCGGCGAAGAACTCGCCGGCCGGCTGCGCACCCGAGTGCCACCAGACGAAGCCGCCGAACAGGACGGCGAGGGCGACCCAGACGGCCGTCCAGATGCCGGCCTCCTTGATCGAGACCTCGTGCGGCTTGCGGCCGCCGATGAAGAAGTCGGCCACGATCAGGGCGACCAGCACCCCGATGGTGCCGATCCACAGGCCAAGGGAAACGTCCACTGCTGCTCCTCCGGCAGGTAGGCGATCATCGTCACTGCCGGAGGTCTCCTCCACCCTGCGGCTCGCCCGGCGAGCACGCGGGCGGGCACCCCGGGACGCCCGATGGGCGGGCGTCCGTGTTGACGGGGTCACCGCTTGGGGAGTACTCCCCTCCGCTCCTGCGAGGCTAACAGAACTGCCAAGAGAAGGTAAAAAAGGTAAAGAGAAGCTCGCGCCGGGAAGTCTCCGCGCCAGTCAGAGGAAGGGCTCGATCGCGGGCAGCATGTCCTGGAAGGTGCGGGCCCTGGCCGGGGCGCCGATCGCCTGCATGGCCCAGCCTCCGGACTCCTCGCGGAACACCTTCGCCATGATCTGCCCGGTGTGCCGGCCGCCCGCCGCGAGCTCGTAGCGGGCCAGCTCCAGCCCGCTGGACTCGTCGACCAGCCGGCAGTGCGCGTCCTGGACCTCGGCGAAGGTCTGGCCGGTGTACGAGCTCACGGTGAAGACGATCTGGGTGATCTGGGCCGGGACGTGCAGCAGGTCGACGACGATCGCCTCGTCGTCTCCGGAGGAGGTGCTGCCGGTGAGGTTGTCCCCGGTGTGCCGCACCGAGCCGTCGTTGCTCTCCAGGTGGCGGAAGAACACCACGTCGGACGGGGTGCGCTCGGCGTACAGCAGCGCCGAGGCGTCGAGGTCGACCTGGCGCGCCCGGGTGCCGAACAGCCCCCGCCGGGTGGCGGCGCGCCAGCCGAGGCCCATCCGGACGACCGTCAGCGACTCCCCCGTGCTCTTCTGCAGGCTGACGCTCTGCCCCTTGGCAAGACTCACCGACACGGTGCTACCCCTTCCCTGTGGCCGACGGGCGCTGCCCGTCACGGCACGACGACGGATCACCCCGTTGCCGTCCCCCGGCCGAGGCCCGCTGCTGCGGCCGGCACCGCCGCCGACGTCCGGGCGGCCGGTGCCCGCAGGCCAGCCTAGGCCCTCCGGGCACCGACCACCGAAGGGGATTCCGATCCCGCCGGACGGCGTCAGGCCATCCCTGCCTCGCGCATCTGGCGCAGCTCCTTCTTGAGTTCGCCGACCTCGTCGCGCAGCCGGGCCGCGACCTCGAACTGGAGCTCCGCGGCGGCCGCGTGCATCCGGTCGGTGAGGTCCTGGATGAGCTGGGCCAGCTCGGCGGCGGGCAGGCTCTTGGCGGGCTTGCGGTCGGCACCGAGCGCGGGCACCGGCGTCCGGGCCTTGCCGGAGCCGCGGTACCCGGTGGAGAGCAGCTGCTCGGTGTCCACGTCCTCGCGGGCCAGCGTGTCCAGGATGTCGCCGATCTTCTTGCGCAGCGGCTGCGGGTCGATGCCGTTGGCCTCGTTGTAGGCCTGCTGCACGGCCCGGCGGCGGTTGGTCTCCTCGATCGCCAGCTCCATCGCCGCGGTGATCCGGTCGGCGTACATGTGCACCTGGCCGGAGACGTTGCGCGCGGCGCGGCCGATGGTCTGGATCAGCGAGGTGCCCGACCGCAGGAAGCCCTCCTTGTCGGCGTCCAGGATCGCGACCAGCGACACCTCGGGGAGGTCGAGGCCCTCGCGGAGCAGGTTGATGCCGACCAGCACGTCGTACTCGCCGGCGCGCAGCTCGCGCAGCAGCTCGACCCGGCGCAGGGTGTCGATGTCGCTGTGCAGGTACCGGACGCGGATGTCCAGGCCGAGCATGTAGTCGGTGAGGTCCTCGGCCATCTTCTTGGTGAGCGTGGTGACCAGGACGCGCTCGTCCTTCTCCACCCGCTTGCGCACCTCGTGGACGAGGTCGTCGATCTGGCCCTCGGTCGGCTTGACGATCACCTCGGGGTCGATCAGGCCGGTCGGGCGGATGATCTGCTCGACCGCGCCGTCACCGCGGGAGAGCTCGTACTTGCCCGGGGTGGCCGAGAGGTACACGGTCTGGCCGATCCGCTCCAGGAACTCCTCCCACTTCAGCGGGCGGTTGTCCATCGCGGAGGGCAGCCGGAAGCCGTGGTCGACCAGGGTCCGCTTGCGGGAGGCGTCGCCCTCGTACATCGCGCCGATCTGCGGGACGGTGACGTGCGACTCGTCGATGACCAGGAGGAAGTCCTCCGGGAAGTAGTCGAGCAGGGTGTTGGGCGCGGTGCCGGGCGCGCGGCCGTCGAAGTGCATCGAGTAGTTCTCCACGCCGGAGCAGGTGCCGATCTGGCGGAGCATCTCGATGTCGTAGGTGGTGCGCATCCGCAGCCGCTGGGCCTCCAGCAGCTTGCCCTGCTTCTCCAGCACGGCCAGGCGCTCGCCGAGCTCCTTCTCGATGTCGTTGACCGCCCGCTCCATGCGCTCCGGGCCGGCCACGTAGTGCGAGGCGGGGAAGACGTAGATGGAGTCGTCCTGGCTGATGATCTCGCCGGTCAGCGGGTGCAGCGTGTACAGCGCCTCGATCTCGTCGCCGAACATCTCGATCCGGACCGCGAGCTCCTCGTAGACCGGGAAGATCTCGATGGTGTCGCCGCGCACCCGGAAGGTGCCGCGGGTGAACGCCAGGTCGTTGCGGGTGTACTGGATGTCGACGAAGCGGCGGAGCAGGGCGTCCCGGTCGATCTCCTCGCCGACCTTGAGCGGGACCATCCGGTCCACGTACTCCTGCGGGGTGCCGAGGCCGTAGATGCAGGAGACCGAGGCCACCACGATGACGTCGCGGCGGGTGAGCAGCGAGTTGGTCGCGGAGTGGCGCAGCCGCTCGACCTCCTCGTTGATCGAGGAGTCCTTCTCGATGTAGGTGTCCGTCTGCGGGACGTACGCCTCGGGCTGGTAGTAGTCGTAGTACGAGACGAAGTACTCGACCGCGTTGTTGGGGAGCAGCTCGCGGAACTCGTTGGCCAGCTGGGCGGCGAGCGTCTTGTTCGGCGCCATCACCAGGGTGGGCCGCTGGAGCTTCTCGATCATCCAGGCGGTGGTCGCCGACTTGCCGGTGCCGGTCGCGCCGAGCAGGACGACGTCCTTCTCGCCGGCGCGGATCCGGCGCTCCAGCTCGGCGATGGCCGCCGGCTGGTCGCCGTTCGGCCGGTAGGGGCTGACGACCTCGAAGGGCGTCGTGGACCGCTCAATACTCGTGATGGGGCGCACCAGTCCACGGTACGACCCGCCACCGACAATCCGGGCGCGAATGCCGTGCGGGCGCCCCCGGGCGGCCGGGGCCCGGCGGGCGCCGGCGCGGGCGGGGGGGGGGGGGGCCCCGCGCGCGCCCGCGCCCCCGTGAGTGTTGCGGGTGCCCGCGC
>NZ_JBHWBW010000067.1:0-20097 GCF_042735675.1 Kitasatospora sp. NPDC059571 | reverse complement strand
GCTCCCCCCACAACCCGCGAGCGCGCCCCCCCCCGACAGCGACCCCCCCCCCCCCCTACACCGGGGCCTCCGCGGCCGCCCGCCCGGCCGGGCGGGCCCGCACCGCGGCGTCAGCGGGCGCTGTCGCGGGCGAGGGCGACCAGCCGGGAGACCGCGCGCAGGTACTTCTTGCGGTAGCCGCCGCGCAGCATCTCCTCGGGGAAGACCTGGTCGAACGGGACGCCGGAGGCGGTGATCGGCAGCTCGCGGTCGTACATCCGGTCGGCGAGGACGACCAGGCGCAGCGCGGTGGACTGGTCGTCGACCGGCCGGACCCCGCGCAGGAAGACCGCGTGCACGTCGTCCAGCAGGGCGCCGTAGCGGCTGGGGTGGACGGCCTTGAGGTGCTCCAGCAGCGCGTCGAAGTCGTCCAGCGAGGCTCCGGGGCGGGCCCCGGCGCGCTCGGTGACCTGCTCGTCGGTGTACGGCGCGGGGGCGGCGGGCAGGCCGCGGTGGCGGTAGTCCTGGCCGTCGATCCGCACCGGGCGGAAGTGCGCGGACAGGCCCTGGATCTCGCGCAGGAAGTCGGTGGCGGCGAACCGGCCCTCGCCGAGCTTCTCCGGCAGGGTGTTGGAGGTGGCGCAGAGCTTGACGCCGTTCTCCACCAGGCGGCCGAGCAGGGTGGAGACCAGCACGGTGTCGCCCGGGTCGTCGAGCTCGAACTCGTCGATGCACAGCAGCCGGTGCGTGGAGAGGGTCTCCACGGCGCCCTTGAAGGTGAGCGCGCCGACCAGGTTGGTCAGCTCGACGAAGGTGCCGAAGGCCTTGGGGCCCGGGGTGGCGTGCCAGAGCGAGGCGAGCAGGTGGGTCTTGCCGACGCCGTACCCGCCGTCGAGGTAGATGCCGGCCGGGCCGACCGGGGTCGGGGCGGAGCGGCGGAACCAGCCGCGCTTCGCGGCCGTGCCGGCGCCGTTGAGCGAGGCGGCGAACTGCTCCAGCACCTGGACGGCCTCGTACTGGCTGGGCTGCGTGCTGTCCGGCAGGTAGCTGCCGAAGCTGACTCCGGCGAACCGCGGCGGCGGGACCATCTCGGCCACCAGGCGCTCGGCGGGCACCACCGGGAGGCGGTCGGTGAGGGCGGTCACGGCGGTGTCGGGGTCCGCGGTGTCGGGGCGGGAGGCAGCAGGCACGGTAGTACAGGGTACGCCCCGTGGAAGACTCGCTCCCATGCAGCTGCTGATCAATCCGCTCGACCGCCCGGTGCCCGACCCGGCGGCGCTCGCGTCCCTGGCCGACCTGTACGCCTACCCGTCCGCCGCGGCGGACCGGCCGTGGCTGCGCGGCAACATGGTGGCGGCGCTGGACGGCGCGGCCCGGCTGGCGGGGCTGTCCGAGGGGCTGTCGAGCGCGGCCGACAAGCGGATCTTCGGGGTGCTCCGGGCGCTGGCGGACGTGGTGCTGGTCGGGGCCGAGACGGTCCGGGCCGAGGGGTACCGGCCGGCCCGGGCCCGGGCGGAGTTCGCGGCGGCCCGGGCGGCGGCGGGCCAGGCGCCGGCCCCGGCGGTCGCGGTGGTCAGCCGCGGGCTGCGGCTGGACCTGTCGGCGCCGCTGTTCACCGAGCCGCTGGTGCGGACGGTGGTGGTCACCACCGAGGACTCCCCCGCCGACGCCCGCCGGGCGGTGGCCGAGGTGGCGGACGTGGTGGTGGCGGGCGAGCGCTCGGTCGACCCGGCGGCGGCGGTCGCGGCGCTGGCGGCCCGCGGCTGGACGCGGCAGCTCACCGAGGGCGGCCCGCGCCTGCTCGGCGGCCTGGCGGCGGCCGGGGTGCTGGACGAACTGTGCCTGTCGCTGGCCCCGCTGCTGACCTCGGGCGAGGCGCCGCGGATCGTGCAGGGCCCGCAGCTGCCGCAGGCGCAGTCGATGCGGCTGGTCTCGCTGCTGGAGGACGACGGCTTCCTGTTCACGCGGTACGTGCGGCGGGACTGATCTCCGCTGTGGCCCATGTGGTGCGTGTGCAGCGTGCGGAAAGCTTCCTCCGGGCAGTATGAGAGGTGACAGCGGACCCGGGGGACTGCGGCGTCGAAGGGACACACGTGTTCAAGACCGTACTGATGATCGAAAAGGCGCTCTCCGACGCGGACGTGGAGCTGGTCACCACCCTGCACGGCGACGAGAAGGTGTCGTTCGTCGTGCTCATGCAGCCGCGCGGCAAGCAGGACGAGCTGCTGCGGGCGCTCGACGACGTGGCGCTCGGGCATCTGGACAAGGCGGTCCACGAGCACGACGAGGCGGCCGGCCCCACGCTGGCCGGCGAGTCGCTGGAGCACAGCCTGCGCCACCTGCGCGAGGCCGGCGCCGAGGCGACCGGGCGCGTGGTCGAGGAGCACCCGCTGGACACCCTGCGCGCGGCGGTCGAGGAGCACGGCGCCGACGAGGTGCTGGTGCTGACCTCTCCGCACTTCGTCGAGGAGTTCTTCCACCGCGACTGGGCCTCCCGGGCCCGGCACACGGTCGGCGTCCCGGTGCTCAAGCTGTTCGCCAGCGACTCCTGAGGCGGCGGGGCCCGTCGGCCGGGTAGGGCAGAATCGTCCTTGCGGAACCACCGCGAGGACGATTCTCGTCATACCAGTCCCCGGCTGTACGGAGCATCCCTTGAACGACGCCGCGCACGACCTGCACGCACCGCACTTCATCGGCATCGGCGGCGCCGGGATGTCCGGCCTGGCGAAGATCCTCGCGGTGCGCGGCGCCAAGGTCTCCGGCAGCGACTCCAAGGAGTCCGAGACCGTGCTGGCCCTGCGGGCGCTCGGCGCCGAGGTCGCGGTCGGCCACGCCGCCGAGAACGTGCCGGCGGGCACCAGCAGCATCGTCGTCTCCAGCGCCATCCGCGCCGACAACCCGGAGCTGGCCGCCGCCCGCGAGCGCGGTATCCCGGTGGTGCACCGCTCGGACGCGCTGGCCGCGCTGATGGGCGGCCGCCGGGCGCTGGCGGTGGCCGGCACCCACGGCAAGACCACCACCACGAGCATGCTCGCGGTGAGCCTCGGCGAGCTGGGCCTGGACCCGTCCTACGCGATCGGCGGCGACCTGGACGCGCCCGGCTCCAACGCGCACCACGGCACCGGCGACATCTTCGTGGCCGAGGCCGACGAGAGCGACCGCAGCTTCCACAAGTACGCGCCCGAGGTGGCGATCGTCCTCAACGTGGAGCTCGACCACCACGCCAACTACGCGTCGATCGAGGAGATCTACGAGTCCTTCGAGACCTTCGTCGGCCGGATCGTGCCCGGCGGCACCCTGGTGGTCTCCGCCGACCACGCCGGGGCGCGCGAGCTCACCTCCCGGGTCGCCGGCCGGGCCGGTCTGAACGTGGTCACCGTCGGCTCCGCCGAGGACGCCGACGTGCGGGTGCTCTCGGTGGCCGCACGCGGCATGACCAGCGAGGTCACCGTCCTGATCGACGGCGCCGAGCTGGCGTTCACGGTCTCCGTGCCGGGCCGGCACTACGCGCACAACGCGGTCGCCGCGCTGGCCGCCGGCACGGCGCTCGGCGTCCCGGCCGCCGACCTGGCCAAGGCGCTCGGCAGCTACACCGGGGTGCGCCGCCGTCTCCAGCTCAAGGGCGAGGCCGGCGGCGTCCAGGTGATCGACTCCTACGCCCACCACCCCACCGAGATGAGCGCCGACCTGGAGGCCATCCGCGAGGCGGCGGGCAGCGGCCGGGTGCTGGTGGTCTTCCAGCCGCACCTGTTCAGCCGCACCCAGCAGCTCGCCGAGGAGATGGGGCAGGCACTCGCGCTGGCCGACGCCTCGGTGGTGCTCGACATCTACCCGGCCCGCGAGGACCCGATCCCCGGCGTGACCAGCGAGCTCATCATCGACGCGGCCCGCCGGGCCGGTGCCGACACCGCCGCCGAGCACGCCTTCGCGGCCGCCCCCGCCCTGCTGGCGGGCATGGCCAAGCCGGGCGACCTGGTGCTCACCATGGGCGCCGGCGACGTCACCAACCTCGGCCCGGAAATTCTCGGCCAGCTCGCCGACGTTGCACCGGGTGCCTGATGGGAGGCCAGCCGTGAGCCACGAGACCCCGAAGACCGACACCCGCGCCCGCGAGGTACAGAAGACCGACGCCGAGTGGCGTGCCCAGCTGAGCCCGGAGGAGTACCACGTGCTCCGCGAGGCCGGCACCGAGCGCGCCTTCGTCGGCGAGTACACCGACACCAAGACGGTCGGCGTGTACGGCTGCCGGGCGTGCGGCGCCGAGCTGTTCAGCAGCGAGACCAAGTTCGACAGCCACTGCGGGTGGCCGTCGTACTTCGCGCCGCTCGCCGAGGACCGCGTGGAGTACCTGGAGGACACCACGCTCGGGATGCGCCGGGTGGAGGTGCGCTGCGCCCGCTGCGGCAGCCACCTCGGCCACGTCTTCGAGGGCGAGGGCTACGGCACCCCGACCGACCAGCGGTACTGCATCAACAGCATCTCGCTGACGCTCCGGCCCGCCGAGGACTGAGCGCCCCCGCACGCCCTGCCGTCCGCGGTCCGCGCCGTGCCAGACTGATCATCAGATCGGACGGCACGAGAGGACCACGGTGGCAGGGCGTCGCAGTTCCGGAGTTCTGGCCATGCTGGCGGAGGCCCAGCGGCAGCAGCACCGCCGGGAGGAGGCCCGCCGCCGGGCCGACGCCGCCGCACAGCGGGAGTACGAGCGGGCCCGCCGGGACGCCGAGCGGGCCGCCGCCCAGGGCCAGAAGGAGGCCCTGCGGGCGTACCGGCAGAGTCGCGAGGCGGACGCCGCCCGGCGCACCGCCGAGGTCGAGGCGCAGGTCGCCGCCGTCCGCGGCACGCTGGCCGCCGGGCTGCGCGGGCCGGCCTTCCGGCTCGCCGAACTCACCGCACCCGTACCGCCGTTCGACCCCGGGCAGCTGGGCGTCCCGGTGCCGCTGCCCGAGCAGTCCTGGTACGCGCTGCCGCCGCTGACCGGCCCGGCCGCGTACGACCCGGCCGCCAGGCGGCAGTGGGACGGGCAGGCCGCGCAGGCCCGCGCCCGGTTCGAGCAGGACTGGTACGCGGCGCAGGCCGCCGAGCAGCAGCGGCTCGCCCAGCTCGCCGAGTACCGGGCCGAGTTCGACCGCTGGGCGGCCGGGCGGCAGGCCGCCGCGGCGCGCGCCGCCGAGCTGGCCGACGGGCTCTCGGCGGACCGCCCCGGGGCGGTGGCCGAGTACTTCGCGGTGGCGCTCGGCTGGCGCGCGGACTGGCCGGAGGGCTTCCCGAACGCCGCGGAGACCACCTGGGACGCGGGCGCGCGGCAGCTGGTCGTCGACTGGCCGCTGCCGGACTTCTCCGTCGTCCCCGCCGTGGCCCGGCACCGCTACGTGAAGACCGACGACCGGGACGCCGAGGTGGCCCGGCCGGCCGGCGAGCGGCGCGCGCTCTACCGCGAGGTCGTGGCCCAGTGCGCCCTGCGGGTGCTGGCCGAGGCGTTCCGGGCGGACGACCGCGCACTGCTGCACTCGGTCGCGGTGAACGGCCTGGTCGAGGCGGTCGATCCGGCCACCGGGCGGGAGGAGAGCCGCTGCCTGGTGTCGGTCGCCGTGGAGCGCGATGCCTTCCTGGCGCTCGACCTGGAGCGGGTCTCGGCGGTGGACTGCCTGGTGGAGGCCCTGCACGGGCGGCTGTCCGCCCGCCCGGACCGGCCCGACGCGGTGCCCGCGCAGCGCCCGGCGGCGCCCGCACCGGCGGCCGCCGCTGCCGGCGGGGACGGCGGCGGGGAGGAGGGCCCCGACCTGTTCACCATGGACCCGATCGCCTTCGAGGAGCTCATCGCCGAGCTGTTCCGGCGGCGTGGCCTGCGCACCCGGACGACCGCGCGCAGCGGCGACGAGGGGGTGGACGTGCTCGCCGAGGACCCGGACCCGATCACCGGCGGGCAGATCGTCATCCAGGCCAAGCGGTACCGGCACACCGTGCCGCCCACCGCCGTCCGCGACCTGGACGCCACCATGCAGCGGCAGGGTGCCAACCGCGGCATCCTCGTCACCACCTCCGGCTTCGGCCCCGGCTCCCGGCGCTGGGTCGAGGGCCGGCCGCTGACCCTGGTCGACGGGCCGATGCTGGTGGCACTGCTGCGGGAGAACGGGCTGGCGGGCCGCCTCGGCGCCCGGCCCGGCACCCCGGCCGCCGACCGCGCCCCGGCCCCCGCCGCAGCGGCGGCACCGGCCGCCGCGACCGCCACCGAGCTCTCACCCGGCCAGAACGCCGTGCTGCCCCCGGCCGCCGCCCGGGCGCTCACCGTGCACTTCGGCTCCGCCGGTGCGGAGGCCGACCTGGCCCTGCTGCTGCTCGGCGAGGACGGCCGGGTCCGCGGCGACGCCGACTTCGTCTTCTACCACCAGCGCACCGCGGCCCTCGGCGCCGTCCGGCTGGATCCCCGGCAGGACGGGCCGGCCGGGCGGCGCAGCGAGAGCGCGGTGCTGCGGCTCGGCGACCTCCCGGCCGAGGTCCGCCGGATCGCGGTCTCGATCACCATGGACGTCGACCAGGGGCTGGCCTGCGACCGGCTGGCGGGGGCGGAGCTGCGGCTGGCCGCGGACGGCGCGGCCTGGTCGTTCCGCCCGCCGGCCGATCCGGCGGTCTCGGCGATGCTGGTGGCGGAGGTGTACCGGCACCGGGCGGGCGGCGGCCCCGAGGTCTGGAAGGTCCGCGCGGTCGGCCAGGGCTGGTCGGACGGCCTGGCCGGGCTGGCCCGGGCGCACGGCGTCGACGTGGCCTGAGGCGCGGGTACGGCCCCGCCCCCGGCACTGCCCGGCCCGGGGCGGGTCAGCCGGCCAGGTCCCTGGTCCAGGACCGCTCGGCGGCGCACCGGCGGTAGCCGAGCCACGCGTTGACCGCGAGCATCGGCGCGTTGCCGGCGTCGTTGTGGGTGTACGCCGCGGTCAGGCCGGCGGCCCGGGCGCGGTGCAGCGAGTCGGCCTTGGCGAGCTTGGCGAGGCCGCGCCCGCGGTGGGCGGCGCGGGTGGTGGTGAAGGACGACCAGTACCGGCCCGCGCCGTCCGTCTGGGCGGCGGAGAACGCCACCGGCCGGCCGTCGGCGGTGTCGACCGCGACGGTGGTGAGCCGGTGGTCGAGGTCGGGGCGCTGCCAGATCTCGGCGAGCCAGGCGGCGTACCCCAGGTCGGCGAGCTCGACGTCGCCCGGCTCGTCCTGGGTGCCCTCGGCGTCGACCAGGTACAGCGGGTGCGGGTCGGCGCGGAAGTCCTCGGCGGTGCGCAGGGCGATGCCCGCCGGCACGGGCGGGACGTCCGGCAGCGGGGCGGTGAGGTCGCGGCGGGCGACGTGCGCGACCCGGCCCGGCCGGTAGCCGCGGGCCTGCGCGAAGGCCCGGGCGGCCGGGGTGTCGTCGCCGCGGGCGTGCACCCGCCGGACGCCCTCCCCGGCGAGGGCCAGTTCGGTGGCGCGCAGCAGGGCGCCGCCGGTGCCCCGCCCGCGGTCGGCGGGGACGACGTGGACGGCGGCGAAGCCGAGGCCGGGGGTGGTGCTGTCCGGGTACGGGCCGTACCGGGCGGTGGCCACGATCCGGCCGTCCCGTTCGGCGAGCAGCATCCGCAGGTGGGGCTGGGTGGCGAGCTGCCAGGCGACGACCTGCGGGGTGGTGACGAGGTACGGGCGGCCGGAGCGGAGGGCGGCGCAGGCCGCCTCGGCATCGGCGGACCGGAAGGCGCGGATGGTGAGCGTCATAGACACGTCACGTTAACCACCGGAGGGCCGCCGCGCCGCCGAATATCACGGCCCGGGCGCTGCACCGCCGGGAAAGCTCAAGTTCCGCTCTGAGTTGCGGCCTTGAGGTTGGCAGCCGGGCCGCCGCGGATACACCCTCAGCAGACCGGGGAACGGGGGGACGGACATGGCGGACACGGCGGTACCGCGGCTCGGCGTCGGGGTGGGCTGGCGGGCGGAGATCGACACCGCGGTGGAGCGGCTGCCCGGGGTGGACTGGGTCGAGGTGGTGGCGGAGAACGTCTGCGCCGGCCACCTGCCCCGGTCGCTGGAGGTGCTGCGCGGGCGCGGGGTGACCGTGGTGCCGCACGGCGTCTCGCTGGGCATCGGCGGCGCCGCGCCGCCGGACGCGGACCGGCTGGCCCGGCTCGCCTCGGTGGCCGAGGCGCTCGGCGCCCCGCTGGTGACCGAGCACCTGGCGTTCGTCCGGGCGGGCGGCCTGGAGGCCGGGCACCTGCTGCCGGTGCCGCGCTCGCGGGACGCCCTGCTGGTGGTGGCGGAGAACGTCCGGATCGCCATGGACCTGCTGCCGGTGCCGCTGGCGCTGGAGAACATCGCCGCGCAGCTGGCCTGGCCGGACGACGAGCTGACCGAGGCCCAGTTCCTGGCCGAGCTGGTGGAGCGGACGGGGGTGCGGCTGCTGGTGGACGTGGCCAACCTGCACACCAACCGGGTCAACCTGGGGCTGGACGTCGCCGCCGAGCTGGACCGCCTGCCGCTGGAGGCGGTCGCCTACGTCCACGTGGCGGGCGGGGTGGAGGTCGACGGGGTGTGGCACGACACGCACGCCCACCCGGTCACCCGGCCGGTGCTGGACGTGCTCGCCCAGCTCTGCGCCCGGTCGGTGCCGCCCGGGGTGCTGCTGGAGCGGGACGACGCCTTCCCGCCGCCGGCCGAACTGGCCGCCGAACTGGCGGCGGTCCGCGGGGTGCTGGAGGGGGTGGCGGCCGATGCCTGAGCGCGACGAGTACCTGCTGCGCGGCGACGACGCCGAACTCGCGGTGGCCCGCGCCCGGCTGGCCCGGCAGCAGGCGGACCTGCTGGCCGCGCTGGTGGCGGGCGGCCCGGTGCCGGCCGGCTTCGACCCGGCGCGGGTGGCCGCCCAGGCGGACGCGCTGGCCGCCAAGCGGCGGGACACCGTGGCGCGGGTCGCACCCGGGCCCGCCCGGCTGCTGGGCCCGGCGTGGCGGCCGCTGTTCGGCCGGTACGCACGGCTCGGCCCGCAGCGCGGCGGCCACCGGGAGGACGCCCGGGCGTTCGCCCGCTGGGCGGTCGCCGAGGAGCCGGGTGCGCCGTGGCGCCCCGCCCTGGAGCAGTGGCTGGACCCCGGCGCGGACCGGCCGGCGCACCCGGTGCACCGGGCCGTCCGGGCCGTGCGCAGGGCGGCCGCCGGCCGCCGCTGAGTGGATCGATCGAGCAAGCCGAACGGGGGAGGACGACATGTGGACCGTCGAGTACGTGATCCTGCTGGTCCTGGTGGCACTGGCGGCCGCGAGGGCCGCCGCCGCGAACACCGCACTCGGCCGGGTGCCCCGTCCGCAGGGCCTGCCGGGCCGCGGGCTGCCGCTGCTCGACGCGGCGTTCCTGGCCGGCGGACCGGCCCGGGCCGTGGACACCGCGCTGGTGCGGATGGAGCACGAGGGCCGGCTGGTCGTCGCCCGCGACCGGACGGTCACGATCACCGACGTCCGGCCGCAGGACGAGGTCGAGGCGGCGCTGATCGAGGCCGCCGGCAGCGCCCGGCGGGCCGGGCTGGACGAGGTGCGCCGCGCGGCGGTCCGCAGCGCCGCCGTCCAGCGGATCGGCGACCGGCTGGCCGACCGCGGGCTGATGCGCCGTCCGGACCTCTACCGCAGGGCCGTCCGGGCCCGCCGGTGGCTCTGGCTGGCTCTGCTGGCCACGCTGGTGACCGGCATCGTGATGACCGCCGCCTGGAGCCTGCGCTCGCCCGCCGAGCGCGACACCCTGACGCCGCCGCTCTTCCCGTACCTGATCCTGCTCGCGGTCGGCACCGCCCTGCTCATCGGCACCCGGCCCGCCAAGGGGCGGGTCACCCCCGCGGGGCGGCGCCAGCTGGCCCTGATGCAGGACGGCGCCCCGTGGCGGCCGCACCACCTGGCAGGCACCTCGGCCGGGCTGCTGCTGCTCGGCGCGGTGGCGCTGGAGGGCGTCGGCGCGCTGGAGGACGAGGAGCTGCGGTCGGCGCTGGAGGCCCGGACGGCGATGGCCGTCGCGGCCGCCCGGGCGTCCGCGGGCGCACCGGCGGGCTGTGCGGGCGCCGACGTCTCCGCGGTCGGTTGGTGCGGGTCGGGCGACAGCGGCTCGTCGAGCAGCTGCGGCTCCTCCGGCGGCTGCGGCTCCTCGAGCAGCTGCGGATCGTCGAGCGGTTGCGGATCGTCGTCGAGTTCGTGCGGCTCCTCGTCGTCCTCCTGCGGCTCGTCGAGCAGTTGCGGCTCCGGCTGCGGTTCGAGCTGCGGTTCCAGCTGAGCCGGCCCGCCCGCGGCGCCGGTCACAGTTCGGTATCGCGGGTCCGGCAGCCGTTCCCCGGCCGTGGGGGGGCGGGCTAGAACAAGCCCATGTGGGTGCTCTTCCTGATCCCGGCCTGCGTGACCGCCGCACTGTCCTGCCTGCGGCTGGTCCGGCTGACGACGAGGGCCGACGTGCTCGACGCACTCGGTCCGGCCCGCCCCGCGGACGCGGTCGGGATCGGGCTCTACGAGACCGCCTACCTGGCCGGCGGGCCCGACCGGGTGGTGGAGCTGGCGCTGGTGCTGATGGCCGGCCGCGGGCGGCTGCACCTGGCGCACACCGGCTGGACCACGGTGGTCGACCCGCGCGGCCGCACCCGGCTGGAGCGGGCGCTGATCGAGGCGATCGGCCCCGAGGGCCAGTGCCGCACGGCCGGCCTGCGCGGCACGGTGGCGGCCCACCCGGTGGTCCGGGAGATCGGCGACCGGCTGGCCTCCGCCGGGCTGGCCACCCCGGAGACGGTGCGGCGCGGCACCGTGCACGCCGTCCGGCAGGTGCGCCGGGCGCTGCTGCTGTGCCTGCTGCTGCTGGCCGCGGCACTGGCGGTGAGCGCCCCCGGCACGGGTGACGCGGGCGCCGCCACGGCCTGGTTCGCGCTGCCGCTCATCCTCACCGGCGGCACCCCGCGCCGTGCGCGTGCCTTCTTCTTGCGGCGTCGCTTCGATGACATGGCCACTCCTCTCGCGACGGGTGCGCTGCACCCGTTCCACCGTTCCACACCGGGCGGCTGCACGCCCGCGGACGGCGCCCTCGATCGGGCCGGGACGAGGTGGCACTCGCGCGAGGATAGGGTGTACGTGTGACTCCTTCAGCCGCGGCCGATCCGGCGCCGCAGACCGCCGGGCGGCCGGCCTCGCTGCGCAGCGAGTACCGGGAACTGACCCGGAAGCGGCTGCTCACCGCGGTCCGCGAGGTGCTGGAGGAGACGGACTACGCGGCGGCCACCGTGGACGCGATCGTGAAGCGCGCCGGGACCAGCCGGGCCACCTTCTACCTGCACTTCCGCTCCAAGGCGGAGGCCGCGGCGGCGCTGCTGGACCAGGTGACCCCCTCGGACCGGGGCCTGTACGCCACCCTGCCGACCGCCCTCGGCAGCCGGGAGGGACTGCGGCGCTGGCTGGAGCAGTCGCTGGCCTGGTACGAGTCGCACGCGCGCCTGCTGGCCGCGCTCAACGAGGCGACCGCGGTGGAGGGCAGCGTCGCGCTGCGCCGATCGGCGTCGGTGCAGCGCCTGGTGGACTCGCTGGCGGGCTACCTGGACCGCTTCGAGGACGCGGCCCGCGCCCGGGTGCGGCTGCAGCTGTTGCTGCGCCAGTTCCACCAGGTCGCGATGGACACCGTCGTCCAGGCCGCCTGGCTGCCCGAGCGGGAGCTGCTGCTGGACGAGATGGTCGCGACCTGGTGGGCGGCCCTGGGCGAGGACGGGCCCCGGCCCAGGGCCTGAGGACGGATCAGTCCGCGCCGGCGCCGGTCAGCACGCGCAGCTCCACCGCGTCCTGGTCGACCTCGGCGGCGGCGTCCTGGCGACGGCTGCCGTGGCGGCTGCCCGCCCAGCCGAGCAGGAACCCGGCCGGGATCGAGACGATGCCGGCGCTCTGCAGCGGGGACCACGCGAAGTTCAGGTCCGGGAAGAGTGTCCCGGGCCCGCCCGACACGGTCGGCGAGACCAGCTGCAGGCCGATCGCGAGCGCGGCCCCGCCGTAGACGGACCAGAGCAGCCCGGTGCGGTTGTAGCCGCGCCAGAACAGGCTGTGGACGACGGCCGGCAGGACCGCGGAGGCCGCCACCGTCACCGCGAGCATGGACAGGAACTGCACGTTGTAGCCCTGGGCGGCCACCGAGACCAGGATGCCGACCAGGCCGAAGAGCAGGACCGCCCAGCGGACCGCGCGGACCTCCTGCGCCTGGCCGATCCGCCCGCGGCGCAGCACGTGGGCGTGCACGTCGTGGGCGAGCGAGGCGGCCGCGGCGAGGGTGATGCCGGCGACCACGGCGAGCACGGTGACGAAGACCGTGCAGGCGACGGCGGTGAACAGGATGCTGCCCGAGGTGGTCTCCGGGCCGCCGGCGAGGCTGCCGGCGAGGAGCAGCAGCGAGGCCTGGCCGTTCGGGTTGACGGCGGAGATCACCCGGGCGCCGACCATGGCCGCGGCGCCCATGCCCAGCACCGCCAGCGCGATGCTGTAGATGCCGACCATGCCGAAGGCGTAGCGGGTGGAGCGGCGGGCCGTCGCGCCGTCCGGGACGGCGTTGATGCGCATGATCATGTGCGGCATGCAGGCGGCGCCGAGCACGACGGTGATGTGCAGGCCGATGATGTTCAGCGGGCCGCTGGCGGTGACGCCCAGCTGCGAGGTGGAGCGCAGGTAGGTGGCGGGGTGGCCGCTGCCGCGGGCGGCGGCGGTGAGCAGCTCGTCCGGGCTCCAGTGGAACTGGGACAGCACGTAGAGCGTGGTCGTGGCCATGGTGCCGATGACCAGGACCACCTTGACGATCTGCATCAGGCTGGTGCCCTTCATGCCGCCGAGGACGGTGTAGAAGACCATCAGGGTGCCGATCAGGGCGATGCAGGTCTGCTGGGCGCCGCTGCTGGTGAGGCCGAGGAGCAGTGCGGTCGCGGCGCCCGCGCCGGACAGCTGGACCACCAGGAAGGGCAGCGACACGGCGAGGGTCGCGACGGCGGCGGCGATCCGCGCAGCCGGACCGGGTGCGCGCAGCGCGAAGATGTCGCCGAGGGTGTAGCGGCCGGCGTTGCGCAGCGGACGGGCGAGCACCAGCAGGGTGCCGAGCGCGAGCGCGGTGCTCACGTCGAGCATGATGCCGTCGAATCCGGAGAGGGCGATGATCCCGGTGGTGCCGAGCATGGTCGCGGCGGAGATGTAGTCACCGGAGAGCGCGAGGCCGTTCTGCAGTGGCGTGAGGGTGCGGTTCGCCGTGTAGAAGTCGTCGACCTCGTCGCGGTCCGGCCCGGCGAAGACGCAGAGCAGCAGCGACGCCCCGACGAAGCAGAGGAACGCGATCAGGACCGAGGTCTGCGTGCCGTGGCCGAGGATCGCGGCCGGGTTGGCGGCGGCGATCGGAAGGGCGGAGCTCACCACTGGGCCCTCCGGTGGCCGGCGCGGCGCGGGGCGGGCGCGGCCGGCGGAGCGGCGGCCTCGCGGTGGCGGTCCCTGATCCGGGCCGCCACGGGGTCGCAGCTGCGCCCGGAGCGCAGGTCGTAGCCGGTCGAGGTCAGGAACGCCAGGACCCCCAGGGCGCAGCAGAGCAGCAGGCCCAGGTTGATCCGGCCGATGATCTCGGTGGCGAGCAGCCCCGGCGCGGCACCGGCGAGGAACACGAGGAAGAGGAAGCAGACGGCGTTGGCGGTGATCAGACCGCGGTCGAGCCGGCGGCTGCTGCCGCGCAGGCTCTCGAGGTCGGGCTCCACGGGGGGTTGCGGCACGAAGGGCGGGCGGGGAGCCGGTTCGGCCGGCCACCCGTCCTGGTGGGACATGGGGTGCATCGAGCGATTCCTCGGGGCGGGAGAGGGCGGTTTCCGGCCGGACGCTGCAACGGGTGGGGACCGAGGCGGCCGGAGTGGCGTCAGCGTAGCCATCCTTGCGCCCACTTACTAGACATGAGTCCAGTGAGAAGACTGGCTTCCAGGAACCTTCACAGCGCCTCGACCAGCGGACCCGCCGACCGCACCGCCCCTTCCGACCGGACACGCACCGCGCCCTGGCGGGCCGTGCCGGTGCGCCGCCGCGGCGGAAAACCGGGAGACCCGAAAACCGGGAGACCTGCAGGGCGCGAACAGGTTGACTGGTCCGACTGCCCGCACCGGGCCGGGCCATCGCATCGGGGGGACGCCGTGGAGGACCCGGACTTCTCCGTCCGACTGACCGGACGGGGGGACGGCGGGATCCGGCTGGTCCGCGCCGTGCGGCAGGTCACCGGCCTGAGCCTGTGGCAGAGCAAGCTCCTGGCCGAGAGCGCGCCGGCCACGGTGGCCGAGCGCCTGCCGTTCCCGGACGCCGCGCGCGCCGCCGCCGAACTGCGGGAGGCGGGGGCCGCCGCCGAGGCCGTCTGCACCTGGTGCACCCGCGCCGCACCGGCCGACGGCAGCCTGCTGGAGCCGGGGCCGTGCGACTCGCCTTACTGGCCCACTGCGCACTGCGCGGCCAACTCCCTCACGGAGTGCGACTGCGGCTGGATGTGTGGCCCCGCTCTCATGCGGGCGCGGCGGGCGTGACGGAGGGTCGGCGCCGGTCCCCCGCTGCGTGACGGCCGAGAGGCCTGAACCGGTGAGGGTGCTCACACGCGGGGGGCCGCAACGACGGCGCGTAGGAGGTCCGCGGCCGGCCTGCCGCAGTGCTGCGCGGTCCGTGGCCGCGGGCCCGAGCTGCGGGGCGGACCGGGCCGAATCGGGGTGGATCGGACGGTATTCCGGGGGATGCGATGACCCCCCTGCTACGACGCGGGGTCGTAGCAGGGGGGTCTTGGCACCGCCGGGGGCGGTCTGCCAACAATGGCTCTCGTCGCCAGCCGCATCCGGCACCTGTCCCGCCGGTCCGTGGCTCAATGCCGAGTCCCGCACTCGAACCCGTGGCCCCTGTCCGGCCCGTGGTCGTCAGCGGGCGGGACCCGGCCCAACCCGATTGAGGTCCTGTTCTACATGCCCGCTTTCAAGCTTCGTATGCGCACCGCCTCCGTTCTTCTCGCCGGCGCCGCCGGTGCCACCGCCCTGGGCGCCGGCCTGATGCCCGCCGCCGCCTCCGCCGCGACCCTGTCCCCGCAGACCATCGCCGCCCAGGTCGTCCCCGCGAACCAGCTCGCCTCGTTCAACCAGATCATCAGCCACGAGTCCGGCTGGAACATCCACGCCACCAACCCGTCCTCCGGCGCCTACGGCCTCGGCCAGGCCCTGCCCGGCTCCAAGATGGCCAGCGCCGGCGCCGACTGGAAGACCAACCCGAAGACCCAGATCAAGTGGGCCTACGACTACATGAACTCCCGCTACGGCAGCCCCAACGCCGCCTGGTCCTTCTGGCAGAACCACCACTGGTACTAAGCCGCCAGTGGCGAGCGCGAGCGGCCCGGCCGCTCCCCCGACGCCGTCCACTCCCGTCCGGACCTGACACCGGACCGGGGGCGACGACGGCCGCAAGCCCGTCGGCCGGGCACCCCGTCGTCCGATCCGCCCCGCGCGGACCGGCGGCGCGGTGCCCGGCCGGCGGGCTCTCGGCACGTCCGCCGCTAGGCCGCGGCCCCGCGCACTGCGGCGAACCGGTGGTCCCGCCGCCGTCCGGGTGTCGGCGCCGGCCCGGGGTGGGACGGATGCCGCGGGCCCGCCGTGTCCGGCGGCCTCCCGGGCCGAGAGGAGAGGCGCATGCCGACCACCACCGCCACCGAGACCGAGCTGGAGGTGAACGGCCTGTCCCAGACCCTCCTGCTCGACAACCGGTGCACCCTGCTGGACGTGCTGCGCGAACGGCTCGGGCTGACCGGCACCAAACGCGGCTGCGACCACGGCCAGTGCGGAGCGTGCACCGTGCTGGTCGACGGACGCCGGGTGAACTCCTGCCTGCTGCTGGCCGTCTCCCTGGACGGCGCCGCCGTGGTCACCGTCGAGGGCCTCGCCGCCGGCGACGAGCTGCACCCCCTCCAGCAGGCCTTCCTCGACCACGACGCGTTCCAGTGCGGGTTCTGCACCCCCGGGCAGCTCTGCTCGGCGGTCGGCCTGCTGGCCGAGGCCGCGGCGGACCCGGACCCGGCCCCCCTCGACGAGGCCGCCGTCCGGGAGCGGATGAGCGGCAACATCTGCCGGTGCGGGGCCTACCCCAACATCGTCCGCGCCGTCGTGGCGGCCGCCCCGTGAGGACCTTCGCCTACCTGCGGCCGACCGACACCGACGAGGCGGTCGCCCTGCTCGCCTCGGACCCGGACAGCCGGTACCTGGCGGGCGGCACCAACCTGGTCGACCTGATGAAGCTCGGCGTCGAGCGGCCCCGGCTGCTGGTCGACCTCGGGCGGCTGCCGCTGCGCGGCATCGACCGCACCGAGGACGGCGGGCTGCGGATCGGCGCACTCGCGCGCAACGCCGACCTGGCCGCCGACCCCTACGTGCGGCAGGCGTACCCGGTGCTCTCCCAGGCGATCCTGGCGGGGGCGTCCGGGCAGCTGCGCAACATGGCGACCACGGCCGGCAACCTGCTGCAACGCACCCGCTGCCCCTACTTCCAGGACACCTCGAAGCCGTGCAACAAGCGGGAGCCCGGCAGCGGCTGCCCGGCCCGCGAGGGCGTCCACCGCGACCTGGCGGTCCTCGGGGCCTCGGAGCACTGCATCGCGACCCACCCCTCCGACCTCGCCGTCGCCCTCTCCGCACTCGACGCCACGCTGGAGCTCCTCGGACCGGACGGCGGCCGCACCCTCGCCGCCACCGACCTGCACCGGCTGCCCGGCGACCGTCCGGACCTGGAGCACCGGCTGCTGCCCGGCGAACTGGTCACCGCCGTCGTGCTGCCGCCGCCGCTGCCCGGCTGCCGCTCTGCGTACCGCAAGGTGCGCGACCGGTCCTCGTTCGCGTTCGCGCTCGCCTCCGCGGCCGCGGTGCTGGCCGTCCGGGACGGCCTGGTCACCCAGGTGGCGATCGCGTACGGCGGCCTCGCCCCCAAGCCCTGGCGGGCCCGGGCCGCGGAGGAGTACCTGCTCGGCGCCCCCGCCCACGAGCGGTCCTTCCGGGCGGCGGCGGAGGCCGAGCTGGCCGCCGCCCGGCCGCTGCGCGACAACGGCCACAAGGTGGCGCTGGCCCGGAACCTGACGGTCCGGCTGCTCGCCGACCTGGCGGCGGCCGCGCGGGCCGGGGAGGACACACCGACCGGGGAGGACGGCGCATGACCGACCACGCCCGCCTGGAGGGCCGGGAGAAGGTGACCGGCACCGCCCGGTACGCCGACGACCGGCGGCCGCAGGAGTACGTGCACGCCTGGCCGGTGCCCGCGACGATCGCCCGCGGGGAGATCACCGCGATCGACACCGAGGCCGCCCGGACGGTCACCGGGGTACTGGCCGTCCTGACGCACCTGGACGCGCCGCGGCTCGGCGAGTCCGACGACCCGACGCTGCGCGTCCTGCAGGGGCCGCGGGTCGCCCACCGCGGCCAGTACGTCGCACTCGCCGTCGCCAGGTCCCCGCAGGCCGCCCGCCGGGCCGCCGAGAAGGTGCGGGTGTCCTACGCGGCGGAGCCGCACGACGTGCTGCTCACCGAGGACCACCCGGGGATCTACGCACCCGAGCGCGCCAACGGCGGTCATCCCGCCGACCGGGTGCGCGGCGACGTCGACGCGGTGCTCGCCGCCGCCGAGGTCACCGTCGACGCGACCTACCGGATCGGCCCGCTGCACAACCACCCGATGGAGCCGCACGCCGCGACCGCCTCCTGGGACGGCGACCGGCTGACCGTGTACGACTCCAGCCAGGGCACCGGCGAGGTGCAGCGCGTCCTGGCCGAGCTGTTCGGCCTGGAGCGCGACCGGGTGCTGGTGGTCAGCGAGCACGTCGGCGGCGGCTTCGGCTGCAAGGGCACGCCGCGGCCGCACGTGGTGCTCGCCGTGATGGCCGCGCAGGCGGTCGGCCGCCCGGTGCGGCTGGCCCTGCCGCGCGGCCACCTGGCCGCCGTCACCGGCCACCGCGCACCGACCGTGCACCGGGTGCGGCTGGCCGCGGGGGCCGACGGCCGGATCGAGGGCCTCTCGCACGAGGTCCTCACCCGTACCTCGACCGTCCGCGAGTTCGTCGAGCAGGCCGCCGTCCCGGCCCGGGTGATGTACCGCTCCCCGGCCTCCCGCACCACGCACCGGGTGGTCCGGCAGGACGTACCGACGCCCTCCTGGATGCGGGCCCCCGGCGAGTGCCCGGGGATGTTCGCGCTGGAGTCGGCGATGGACGAGCTGGCGCAGGCCTGCGCGCTCGACCCGGTGGAGCTGCGGCTGCGCAACGAGCCGGCGACCGAGCCGGACACCGGCCGCCCGTTCTCCAGCCGGCACCTGGCGGAGTGCCTTCGCGAGGGCGCCCGGCGCTTCGGCTGGGACGGCGGCCGGCCGCGCCCCGGGCTGGACCGCTCGGGCCGGCTGCTGCTGGGCAGCGGGGTCGCGGCCGCCACCTACCCGGTGCTGATCGCGCCGTGCGCGGCCGAGGTGACCGCCCGTCAGGACGGCTCGTACCTGGTCCGGGTGAACGCCACCGACATCGGCACCGGCGCCCGCACGGTGCTCGCCGTCGTCGCGGCGGAGGCGCTCGGCGCCCCGGTGGAGCGGATCCGGACGGAGATCGGGCGCAGCGACCTGCCGCACGGCTCGGTGGCGGGCGGCTCCAGCGGCACGTCGTCCTGGGGGTGGGCGGTCCACGAGGCGGCGTCGGCGCTGCGGGAGCGGCTGGCCGCGGGCACCGCGGTGCCGCCGGCCGGGCTGACCGCCCGGGCCGACACCGCGGAGGCGGTCCAGCGCGGTACCGAGCTGGCCCGGCACGCGTTCGGCGCGCAGTTCGCCGAGGTCCAGGTGGACACCGACACGGGTGAGGTCCGGCTGCGCCGGCTGCTCGGGGTGTTCGCGGCCGGACGGATCCTCAACGCGCGCACCGCCCGCTCGCAGCTGGTCGGCGGGATGGTGATGGGCGCCTCGATGGCGCTGCTGGAGGAGAGCACGGTGGACGCCCGGTTCGGCGACCACGTCGAACGGGACCTGGCCGCGTACCACGTCGCCGTCTCCGCGGACGTCCCCGACGTGCAGGCCCACTGGATCGAGGAGCAGGACGGGCACGTGTCGCCGATGGGCTCCAAGGGCATCGGCGAGATCGGGATCGTCGGCACGGCGGCCGCGGTGGCGAACGCGGTGCACGACGCGACCGGCCTGCGGTTCCGGGAGCTCCCGATCACCGCGCGCCGGGTGCTGCCGGCACTGGAGTCCCGGGGAGGGCACCGGGCGGGGTGACCGGCGGCCCGCACCGGCCCGGCGCGGGCGCCGTCAGGGCGCCGGGCCGGGCAGCCGGAGCTCGGCCCAGACGGTCTTGCCATCCGGGCACGGGGTCACGCCCCAGTGCTCGCTCAGCACGTCGACGATGTGCAGTCCGTGGCCGCCGGCGATGTCCGGGCGGTGCGGCAGCCGGGTCTCGGGCCGGCGCGGACTGTCGTCCGCCACCTCGATGAGCAGCGTGCGCGGGCGCCGTTCGAGGATCAGCCGGCGTGCTCCGCCCGCGTGGACGGCCGCATTGGCGAGCAGTTCGGCCGCGACCAGCACGGCATCGCCGTCGAACCGGCCCGCGCCGGGGAGGCGCCAGGCGGCGAGCGCGGCACGGACGAAGCAGAGCCCCGCGGCCACGCCACCGGTGCCCTCCGCCGGTCCGAAGACCACTCGGCGGCGGGGCATCGCGGTCGGGGTTGTCGTGGCTGACGGACTCATCGGGATTCCCGGTCGGTGCGGATCGGCTGCCACCTGGCGTCTGCCCGGGCGGGTGACCGTGACACCTGCCGCGGTCGCCCGACTGGGGGGTTTCCGATCGGCCGGGGTGAGCAGACGCGGGTCATGCCGCCGCTGCGGCGGCACCGGCAACCCCCCGGCGGTCCCCCGCCCCGCAC
Source organism: Kitasatospora sp. NPDC059571 (assembly GCF_042735675.1). NCBI lineage: Bacteria > Bacillati > Actinomycetota > Actinomycetes > Kitasatosporales > Streptomycetaceae > Kitasatospora > Kitasatospora sp. NPDC059571. The sequence goes on along the minus strand of NZ_JBHWBW010000067.1, from coordinate 203 downwards.
CGAACGGAGCAGTCATGATCCTCCTCGGCGTCCTCCTTCTCATCATCGGCTTCGTCACCGGGATCTCGTTCCTGTGGACGATCGGTCTGCTCCTCGCCGTCATCGGCCTGGTGCTCTGGGTCGCGGGTTCCGTCGGACACGCCGTCGGCGGCCGGCGGCACTACTGGTGACGCAGTCCCCTTCCGACGGCCCGCGCTCCGGCG